>CAZOZD010000327.1:0-2373 GCA_964584195.1 uncultured Burkholderiales bacterium | reverse complement strand
CGCGAGCGCCTGATCGATCTGACCCAGAACGAACCGTTCGCGCCCATCCATGCCCGCCTTGCAGATGCCCGCACCGAGCCCTGCCCATCCTGACGAGGTCAAGCGCGTCCTGGAGGCGGTACTGCTCGCCTCCAGCGAGCCCCTCTCGATCAGCGCCCTGAAAAAGGTGTTCGAGGCTGAACTGTCCGCCGCCTTCATCCGCATCAGCCTGGAGGAGTTGCGCGCCGACTGGCAGGGCAGGGGGGTGGAGCTGGTGAGCGTGGCCGAGGGCTGGCGCTTCCAGACCCGGCCCGAGTTCCAGGTCTACATCGACCGGCTCAACCCGGAGAAACCGCCGAAATACTCGCGCGCGGTGCTTGAAACCCTGGCCATCATCGCCTACCGCCAGCCGGTCACACGCGGTGACATCGAGGAGATCCGCGGCGTGGCGGTGAACAGCCAGATCATCAAGACCCTGGAGGATCGCGGCTGGATCGAGGCGGTCGGGCATCGCGACGTACCCGGCCGGCCGGCCCTGTTCGCCACCACCCGCAAATTCCTCGGCGACCTCAATCTGCGCGCCCTGGCCGAATTGCCGCCACTGCCCGAGCTGGCCCGCGAAACCCGCCTGGAACTTGGTGAGGTCGAGGTTATCGAACCTGAATCCGAATCCCCCCCAGCCGACCAACACCAACAAACCGGAGAACCATAACCATGCCACGACTTTCCTATCTCGGCCGGCCGATCAAGGCACCGGCCGAACTTTCCCCCACGAACGGCGAGAAGCTGCACAAGATGCTCGCCGCCGCCGGCATCGGCTCGCGCCGCGACATGGAGGCCCTGATCGGCGAGGGCCGGGTGAGCATCAACGGCGAACCCGCGCAGATCGGCGACCGCGTCCGGCCCGGCGATGTGGTCAAGGTCAACGACCGGCCGGTGCGGCTGGAATGGAAGGACACCCTGCCCAAGGTGCTGCTCTACCACAAGCCGGAAGGCGAGATCGTCTCGCGCGACGACCCGGAAGGCCGCCCCTCGGTGTTCACCAGCCTGCCCCGGCTCAAGGGGCAGCGCTGGATCTCGGTCGGCCGTCTCGACTTCAACACCGAAGGCCTGCTGATCTTCACCACCGACGGCAATCTGGCCAACCGCCTGTCCCATCCCCGTTACGAGGTCGAGCGCGAATACGCGGTGCGGGTCCTGGGTGAACTCTCGCTCGAACAGATGCAGCAACTCACCCGCGGCGTGGCCCTCGAGGATGGCGAGGCCCGTCTGGAGAGCATTGAGGCCCAGGGCGGGGAGGGCGCCAACCAGTGGTACCGGGTGGTCATCAAGGAAGGCCGCAACCGCGAGGTGCGCCGCCTGTTCGAAGCCATTGGCCTCACCGTCAGCCGCCTGATCCGGGTCCGCTTCGGTCCGGTGGCCATGCCGCCCCGCCTGAAGCGGGGCATGCGCCTGGAGCTGGAAGCGGAACATGTGGAAAAACTGATGCAATGGTGCGGTCTGGCCGAGACCGGACGAGCCGCTCCGGGCGGCGAGTCACGCAAACCCGCCCACGAGACGCGCAAGCCGGCAAGCGAAGTCAAGGTCACCCACCCCTACCGCCGCCGCCTGCTTTCCCGGGGTGGATAGGCCGACCTCGCGGCTCCGTTGATCTCCGGTTCAGCCGCGGTTTTCCTCGATCTCGCCGCCCAGGGCCAGCACCCCGTCCCGCAGAGCGGCATAGGCCGCATCCAGCGCGGCGGCTAGCCCCTTCACACCCAGATCGATCTCGTAGCGGCCCGGAGCGCTGGCGTTAAAGTGTGGCAGGCTGTACACCCGCACCCCGGCGTGCTCGCGTTCGATCGCCTCCATCAGCGGGGTGAGGCTGCCCTCGGCCAGGCCGCGCACGATGAGGCCGCGTTCCACGTCCACCTCGCCGCCGAAACGGTCGCGGTAATGCGTATCCAGCACCCATTCGAGCATCGGCCAGGCCATTTCCGGAAAGCCCGGCACGAACCAGTGCGCACCGACCCGGAACCCCGGGATGCGGTTGACCGGGTTCGGGATCAGCTCCGCGCCTTCGGGAAACTCGCCCATGGCGAGGCGACCCGGGGAAAGCTCCAGCCCGACCTCGGCGGTACGCTCGGCGATCAGCCGCACCGCCTCGGGGTGGGGCCGCAGCGGCCGGTCCAGGGCCCGTGCCACCGCCTGGCGGGTGTGGTCGTCCGGCGTCGCGCCGATGCCGCCGCAGCTGAACACCACCTCGCTGCAAGCAAAGCTGTGCCTGAAGGCGTCCGCCAGCCGTTCCCGATCATCGCCCAGGTACTGCACCCAGGCCAGGCGCAGGCCACGCGCGGCAAGCCGCTCGCGCACCGCGTCGAAATGGCGGTCGCGACGTTTGCCGGACAGGATTTC
>CAZOZD010000326.1:0-2436 GCA_964584195.1 uncultured Burkholderiales bacterium | reverse complement strand
CGATGCCGGAAGCGGTCTTGCGCTCTTCTTCCATGCGCTTGACGATCACGCGGTCGTGCAAGGGACGGATCTTCATCTGTTCCTCCTAACGATTGAGGGGTTGTGGACTGAAAGAAAAGACGCGGTGTTGTTAGCACTCGCGCCCATCGAGTGCCAATGATAAGGGCGGGGTAGCGGCTTTTCAAGAGCGGGGAATGCAGCGATCGCATTTTTGTCACAGGACTTGAATAGCGTTCGCTCATCTCACCCCGCCAAGGAGACCGCCATGCCCCGTATTCCGGATACCGACCTGCAACGCCTGGACGCCTGGTGGCGGGCCTGCAATTACCTCGCCGCCGGGATGATCTACCTCAAGGACAACCCGCTCCTGCGCGAACCGCTCGTCCCCGGGCACGTCAAGGAGCGGCTGCTCGGCCACTGGGGCGCGAGCCCCGGCCTGGCGTTCGCCTGGACGCATCTGAACCGGCTCATCGTCGCGCACGATCTAGACCTGATCTTCCTCGCCGGCCCTGGCCACGGCGCGCCCGGCGTGCTGGCGCCAGTGTATCTGGAAGGCACGTATTCCGAGGTCTATCCGAACAAGGGCGAAGACCTGGACGGCCTGCGCCTGTTCTTCAAGGAATTTTCATTCCCCGGCGGCATCGGCAGCCACTGCACGCCGGAGACCCCCGGCTCCATCCACGAGGGCGGTGAACTGGGCTACTCGATCTCGCACGCGTTCGGCGCCGCGTTCGACAACCCGGAGCTCATCGTCGCCGTGATGGTCGGCGATGGCGAGGCGGAGACCGCGCCGCTGGCCACCTCCTGGCACTCCAACAAGTTCCTCAACCCGATCCGCGACGGCGCGGTGCTGCCCATCCTTCACCTCAACGGCTACAAGATCAACAACCCCACCCTGCTCTCGCGCATCCCGCACGACGAACTGGAGGCACTGTTCCGCGGCTACGGCTGGACACCGCATTTCGTCGAGGGCGACGAGCCGATGGCCATGCATGCACGCATGGCCGCCGTGCTGGAAGAGTGCGTCGCGGAGATCCGCCGCATCCAGGCCGAGGCCCGCGCCAGTGGCCGGGCCGAACGGCCGCGCTGGCCGATGATCGTGCTGCGCAGCCCCAAGGGCTGGACCGGGCCGAAGGAAGTGAACGGCCACCGTGTGGAAGGATTCTGGCGCGCCCACCAGGTACCCATGAGCGACGTGAAGAACAACCCGGAAAACCTGGCCAGGCTCGAACAGTGGCTGAAGAGCTATCGCCCCGAGGAACTGTTCGACGCCGACGGTCGCCTGATCCCCGAGCTGAAGGCCCTCGCTCCCAGGGGACCGCGCCGCATGAGCGCCAACCCGCATGCCAACGGCGGCCAGCTACGCCGCGCCCTGCGGCTGCCTGATTTCCGCACCTATGCCGCCGAACTGCCCGGCCCGGGCAAGGGTGTCGCCGAAAACACCCGGCCGCTGGGCCGCTTCCTGCGCGACATCATGGCGCAGAACCCGACCAACTTCCGGGTGTTCGGGCCGGACGAGAACACCTCCAACAAGCTTGACGACATCTACGCGGTGAGCAAGAAGACCTGGCTGGCCGAGACCCTGCCCGAGGATGCCGATGGCGGTGAACTCGCGGCCGACGGCCGGGTGATGGAGATGCTCTCCGAGCACACCCTGGAAGGCTGGCTGGAAGGCTACCTGCTCACCGGCCGGCACGGCTTCTTCTCCACCTACGAGGCCTTTGTCCACGTCATCGACTCGATGTTCAACCAGCATGCCAAATGGCTGCAGATGGCGCGCGAGATCCCCTGGCGGGCGCCGGTGTCCTCGCTCAACCTGCTCATCACCTCGACCGTTTGGCGCCAGGACCACAACGGCTTCACCCACCAGGACCCCGGCTTCCTCGACGTGGTGGTGAACAAGAGCCCCAAGGTCACCCGCATCTACCTGCCGCCCGACGTCAACTGCCTGCTGTCGGTGGCCAATCACTGCCTGAAAAGCACCGACTACATCAACGTCATCGTCTGCGACAAGCAAAAACACCTGCAATACCTGTCCATGGACGCCGCCATCCAGCACTGCGCCAAGGGCATCGGCCTGTGGGACTGGGCCAGCAACGACCAGGGCGGCGAACCCGACGTGGTGATGGCCAGCGCCGGCGACATCCCCACCAAGGAGGCGCTCGCCGCAGTGGTGCTGCTGCGCGAGAACTTTCCCGACCTCAAGGTACGTTTCGTCAACGTGGTCGACCTGTACAAGCTCACCCCCGACAGCGAGCACCCGCACGGCCTCTCCGACCGCGACTTCGACAGCCTGTTCACGCTCGACAAACCGATCATATTCAACTTCCACGGCTATCCCTGGCTGATCCACCGCCTCACCTACCGCCGCACCAACCA
Source organism: uncultured Burkholderiales bacterium (assembly GCA_964584195.1). Classification (GTDB taxonomy): domain Bacteria; phylum Pseudomonadota; class Gammaproteobacteria; order Burkholderiales; family Thiobacillaceae; genus CAZOZD01. The sequence continues at coordinate 57 of CAZOZD010000326.1, read as the reverse complement.
CAAGAACCTGCATGTGCGGGGCTACAAGGAAAAGGGCAGCATCAACACGCCGCTGGA
>CAZOZD010000325.1:0-2442 GCA_964584195.1 uncultured Burkholderiales bacterium | reverse complement strand
CCATGCCGGTGAGCTTCTTGTTCAGCTCGGGGATCACCACGCCCACCGCCTTGGCCGCGCCGGTGCTGCTGGGGATGATGTTCTCCAGGATGCCGCGGCCGCCGCGCCAGTCCTTGTTGCTCGGGCCGTCGACGGTCTTCTGCGTCGCGGTGGCGGCGTGCACCGTGGTCATCAGGCCGCGCTTGACGCCGAAGCTGTCGTTGAGCACCTTGGCCACCGGCGCCAGGCAGTTCGTCGTGCACGACGCGTTGGAGACGATGGCCTGGCCGGCGTAGGTGTCGTGGTTGACGCCGTAGACGAACATCGGGGTGTCGTCCTTGGCCGGGGCGGACTGGACCACCTTCTTGGCACCGGCGGCGATGTGGGCCTGGCAGGATTCGGAGGTCAGGAAGAAGCCGGTGCAGTCGATGACGATGTCGGCGCCGACCTCGTTCCACTTCAGGTTGGCGGGCTCCTTCTCGGCGGTGAGACGGATCTTCTTGCCGTTGACGATCATGTTGTTGCCGTCGACGGCGATTTCGCCATTGAAGCGGCCATGCACGGAGTCGTACTTCAGCATGTAGGCCAGATAGTCGGGGTCGAGCAGGTCATTGATGGCGACGATCTCGATTTCGGGGAAATCACGCGTGACGGCACGGAACACCATGCGGCCGATGCGACCAAAACCGTTGATACCCACTTTGATGGTCATACAGTTCTCCTTGACTGAAAGAATCGATCCGGCCGGGGTATGGCCCCGGCCGGGGGTGAAGCGAATGGTTCGAGCTTACTTGAGCCGTTCGACGGTCTTGATGACATTGGCGACGGTGAAGCCGAATTCCTTGAACAGCTCACCGGCCGGGGCGGATTCGCCAAAGCGGTCGAGGCCGATGATGGCGCCGTCGAGGCCGACATACTTGTACCAGCCATCGGACACCCCGGCCTCGATGGCGACACGCCGCACGCCCGGAGGCAGGACGCTGTCCCTGTAGGCCTGGGGCTGCTGGTCGAACAGGTTGGTGGAAGGCATGGACACCACGCGGGCATGCACGCCATCGGACTTGAGGGCCTCCTGCGCCTTGAGCGCGAGCTCGACTTCAGAGCCCGTGGCAATCAGCACCAGATCGACCTTGGCATCGCTTTCGGACAGGATGTAGCCGCCCTTGCGGATGTCGGCGACCTGGGCCTCGCTGCGCTGCACGAAGGGCAGGTTCTGGCGCGAGAGCACCAGGCTGGTGGGGCCGTCCTTCTTTTCCACCGCACAGGCCCAGGCGACCAGGGTCTCGGTGGTGTCGCATGGACGCCATACGGTCATGTTGGGGATCATGCGCAGGGTGGCAGTCTGCTCCACCGGCTGATGGGTGGGGCCGTCCTCGCCCAGACCGATCGAGTCGTGGGTGAACACGTAGATCACGCGCTGTTTCATCAGCGCCGACATGCGCAGTGCATTGCGGGCGTATTCGGAGAACATCAGGAAGGTGCCGCCAAAGGGCAGCAGGCCGCCGTGCAGGGCCATGCCGTTCATGATGTGGGCCATGCCGAACTCGCGCACACCGTAGGAGATGTAGTTGGCCTGCGCGTGGCGGTGGATGGGCTGACAACCCGGCCAGTTGGTCAGGTTGGAGCCGGTGAGATCGGCCGACCCGCCGACGCGCTCAGGCAGACTGGCAACCAGGCGCTCGATGGCGAGCTGGCTGGCCTTGCGGGTGGCCACGGTCTCGGCCTTCTCAAGGGTGGTCTTCAGTGCGGCGGCAACGCGGTCGTTCCAGTCGCCGGGCAGCTCGCCGGCCATGCGCCGCCTGAACTCGGCGGCCTCGGCCGGGAAGGCCTTGGCATACTCGGCGAACTTGTTGTTCCACAGGGCCTCGGTGCCCTCGCCCTTGGTCTTGCAGCTCCAGCCCTCGTAGATGTCGGCCGGGATCTCGAACGGCGGGTGGTTCCAGCCCAGGTGCTTGCGGGTGGCCTCGACCTCGGCCGCGCCCAGGGCGGCGCCGTGCACGTCATGGGTGCCTTCCTTGTTGGGCGAGCCCTTGCCGATCACGGTCTTGCAGCAGATCAGGGTGGGCTTGTCGGACTTCTTGGCCTGCTCGATGGCGGCCTCGACCTGCTCGAAGCTGTGGCCATCGACATTGCGCACCACGTTCCAGCCGTAGGCCTCGAAACGCTTCGGGGTGTCGTCGGTGAACCAGCCTTCGACGTGGCCGTCGATGGAGATGCCGTTGTCGTCCCAGAATGCGATCAGCTTGTTCAGCTTCCAGGTGCCGGCCAGGGCGCAGGCCTCGTGCGAGATGCCTTCCATCATGCAGCCGTCGCCCATGAACACGTAGGTGTGGTGGTTGACGATCTCGTGGCCGGGCTTGTTGAACTCGGCGGCCAGCAGTTTTTCGGCCAGCGCCATGCCGACGGCATTGGTGATGCCCTGGCCGAGCGGGCCGGTGGTGGTCTCGACGCCCGGGGTGTAGC
>CAZOZD010000324.1:0-2454 GCA_964584195.1 uncultured Burkholderiales bacterium | reverse complement strand
GGCCTGGTCCGCCCCCTGGGCGTGATCGCGGGAAGCGGCCTGCTGCTGCTGATCGGTGACTCCGCCGACCTGCATCAACTGTCCTGGCTGGTGATCGGCTTTGCCCTGATCGCCATGCTCGCCAGCCTGGGCATCGGCAAGCCCTATGTCGAGCAGTTGAGCCGCTCCCTCTCGGATCGACGCATTCGCCTCCAGCCCCCGGACGACAAAAGCCACTGGTCGGGAAGGGAGCTGAGGCGACAGATCGAGACCCGCCTGCAACAGGAGGACACGTCCGGGGTCCGGTTCGCACTCGAACTCATCCGGGAACACCGGATTGGCGTCACCACGACACGATTGACGGACCTGCTCGCGCATCCGGACCCCGAGGTCCGCCACGAAGCATTGCAAAGCCTGGAGATGCTGCACGACCAGGAGGCCGGGGAGGCGGTGTTCGAACGCCTGCACCAGGCGAGCGACCCGGCCGAGATCGCCGCCCTGCTGCGGCTGTTGCGGCGCATGCACGCCCCGCGACTGGCCCGGGTGGCGGAAAGCTGGCTGAGCGATGCGGACTGGCGGGTTCGCGGACAAGCCCTGGCGGCGGCAAGCCATGCGCTGCGGGCACCGGATCGACAGCGGGTCCTGGCCGACCTCGATGCACAGGACCCCCTGCAACGCGCAGCGGCCCTGCTGGCCAGCGGCGAGCTGGGGCTCGATGCGGCCCGCGACCGCATTCTCCGGGCAATGGACGAAGCGGACCCCCGGGTCCGGGACGCGGCCATCGGCGCTGCGCTGCGCATCCCGTCGCCCGGGCTGGGCGTGGCACTCATCCACCAGCTCCATCACCCGGCATGGCAGGCCGACATTGCCGAAGCCCTGGTCCGTCAGGGCAAGGGACTGATTCCGCACCTGATCCAGGCCTGGTGGCTTTCCCCGAGCCCTGCCCGGCGCAAGGGCATCGCCCGGGTACTGGCCAGAATGCCGGGCAGCCCGGCCGGACTGGCGCTGATCGAGCTGTTGCGGACCAGCGGGGATGCAGGCGGCGATTTCGCACTCGCCGCGCTCGGCCATCGACGCCAGCGATTCCTGCCCGGCGGACTGGAACGCAAGGCGCTCGAACGACTGATCCGGCATGCCCTGCAGGAGGCCGACCGGGAAAGACATCTGCTTGGCCTCATGAACGCCCTGGACGACGAATCATTCCGGGATCCGAGCCGGAAAACCCGGCTGCTGGAGGAGATCGGGCTTCGCATCGCCAGGCGACGCGAGCAGGTCTTTTCCATCCTGGCCCTGCTGGACTCGCCCCGGGAGATGCGCCGCGCCTGGTACAACTACGCCAGCGGCACGCCGAAGCTGCGCGCCAACAGCCTGGAACTGCTGGATAATTGCCTGGATGCACGACTCAAGGCGCCCATCCTGGAGCTGCTGGAGGGCGAGGATGCTCTGCCGCCCGAACAGGCCATGCAGTGGTCGCAGCTGTCACGCATGCGGTCTGCCCTGGACCCCTGGCTCAAGGCGCTCTTGGACCACGCCCTGCGGCCTTCCCGCCCCGCCGAGGAGGAAACCGGCATGAACCCGGCCCTGATGACCCACGTCGAACGGGTGTTCGCACTCAAGGCGGCCCCCATTTTTTCAACACTTTCCGCGGAAGCCTTGCGCCCCCTGGCGGAGGTATTCGATGAACGCAGCGTTGCAGCGGGCACGGTGCTGTTCAACCAGGGGGATGCCAGCGATGCGTTCCATCTGATCGTGGATGGACAGTTCTCCGTCCAGCGGGATGGACGCGAGATCGCCCGGCTGGAACGGGGCGCATCCTTTGGCGAGATGGCCCTGCTCGACAATGAGGTGCGCAGCGCCACCCTCGTCGCAGTGACCGACGCCGAGCTGCTGAGCCTCGACAGGGACAGCTTCCAGGAGGTACTGGAGGAATATCCCGAAGTCACCCGCGCCATCCTGCGCGTGCTCTCCCGCCGCCTGCGTGAGACCCTGGCCGCAGCGAGCCCCCCGCTCCCGGCGCCGGCCAGCCCTGCCCCCCTTTGACGGCGGCCTGACGGCGCGGACGGCGCATCGTCCGGACGGTCATTCGCCCTGGCTTTTGGCCCAGGAATCCTTCAGCGTCACGGTGCGGTTGAACACCAGCCGCTGGCCGGGGATATGATCGAAACGGTCGGCGCAGAAATAGCCGACCCGCTCGAACTGGTAGCGGCCCTCGGGCAGGGCATCGAGCACGGCGGATTCGACCCAGGCCTGAACGACATCGAGCGAATCCGGGTTGATGAACTCCAGGAAATCCCGGTCCTTGTGGCCGTCCGGCTCCGGATCGGTGAACAGGCGGTCGTACAGGCGCACCTCGGCGGGCACGCCGTGACGCGCCGAAACCCAGTGGATGACGCCCTTGACCTTGCGCCCGACCGGGTTCTTGCCCAGGGTGTCGTGGTCGATGCTGCAACGCAGCTCGACGACCTCGCCGGCCGC
>CAZOZD010000323.1:0-2468 GCA_964584195.1 uncultured Burkholderiales bacterium | reverse complement strand
CGGCGTGGGAACTGGGGGTGCTGCTGGAGGGGATCGATCTGAAGGCGGGCAAGCGGCGCAAGCGCTATGAGTTGCCGGCGGTCGCCAAGGCGGCGCGCGAGGGGTGGGGCGGGGCCTGAAAAAAAGTTACATGGAGCGTGATTTTTTTCTTGCAAGGGTCCGGTAGCCGTGTAATGCTACCGTCATGAACATGAAAACTCTTCAGCAACGGATCCGGAAGATTCAAGCCGAAGTGGCCGTCCTGGGGCCGATTCATCCCGGCAGCCTCTCGCGGCAGTATAACGTGTGCGGCAACCCCGCCTGCCGATGCAAGGATCCCCGGCGGCCCCGGAAGCATGGGCCGTACTACCAGCTCAGCTACACCTGGCGCGGCCAGAGCACGACGCGCTTCGTGCGACCGCCGCGGGTGGAGGCGATGCGCGCCAAACTGGCCGCCTATAAGCGGCTGAGGGCGTTGACCCGTCAGTGGGTGGATGCCGCCATGGCCTTGGAGCCGTTGGAACGAGAGGACGCCCCACGTTGACCATGAGCCTGGACACGAACCATTTGCCCGCGGATGTCGGCGGCTGTCACGCGCTGATCGCCGAACTGGTCCAGGAACTGGACCTGCGCGACCGCCGGCTGCGGCAGATGCAGCATCGGTTGGAGGAGCTGCTGCGCTGGCGCTACGGCCAGAGGAGCGAGCGCATCGACCCGAACCAGTTGTTTTTCGATGCCTTGGCCGCGATCCAGTCCCCCGCGCCCGAGGCCGCGCCGCCGCCGCCCGATCTGTCGGCCCAGCCCTCACCCCGGCCCGGCCACGGCCGCAAGCCCTTGCCCAGGAACCTGCCGCGCCGGCGCGTGGTCTTCGACCTGAGCGCCGAACAGCAGCATTGCCCGCACTGCGCCGAGCGCCTGCAGCCCATCGGCGAGGAAGTCAGCGAGCGGCTGGAGTATGTTCCGGCCTCGCTGACCGTGATCGAGGAAGCCTGCCAGAAGTACGCCTGCCCCAAAGGGTGTACGGTGGTGACCGCGCCCAAGCCCATGGCGCCGATCGAGAAGGGGCTGCCGGGACCGGGGCTGCTGGCGCACGTGGCGGTCAGCAAGTATGCCGATCACCTGCCCCTGGCGCGGCAGGAGGGGATGTTCCGCCGCCAGGGGGTGGAACTGGCCCGCTCGACGATGTGCGACTGGATGAGCGCGGGCGCCGAGTTGACCGTGCCCCTCTACCAGTTGCTGAAGCAACAGGTGCTTTGCTCCAAGGCGATCCAGACCGACGACACCCCCGTGGCGGTCTTCGATCCCGAAGGGTCGCGCACGCGAACGGGACGGATCTGGACCTATGTGGGCGATGAAGACCATCCCTATATCGTCTACGACTATACCCCCACCCGCCGCCATGAAGGGCCCGAGGCCTTCCTGAAAGACTATGAGGGATACCTGCAGGCCGACGCCTATTCCGGCTATGAGCCCCTCTTGGAGGACGCCGGGCGCGACCTGATTGAGGTCGCCTGTTGGGCGCATGCCCGCCGCAAGTTCTACGTCGCGCAGAGCTCCGACCTGATGCGCTCCATGGTCATGCTGGCCTATGTGCGGCTCCTCTACGACGTGGAGCGCGAAGCCAAAGGGCGCGAGCTCACCGGCGAAGCGCGTCGGCTTCTGCGCCAAGAGAAAAGTGTGCCGCTGCTCGACGGCATCGAGCGCTACTTGTTGGCCGAGCAGCCCAAGGTCCTGCCCAAGAGCCCCATCGGCGAGGCGATCGGATATGCGCTGGGCAACTGGACGGCCCTGAAGCGCTATACCCAGGATGGCGACCTGGAAATCGACAACAACGGGGCCGAGCGCAGTCTTCGCGGCATTGCGGTCGGAAGGAAAAACTGGATGTTTTATGGAAGCGACAAGGGCGGCCAGACCGCCGCCATCCTGACCAGCTTCACCGCCACCTGCAAACGGCTACACATCGATCCGTTCACGTATCTTCGAGATGTGTTCGAGCGGATCAGCGCCCATCCGGCCCATCGCCTGGCCGAGCTGCTGCCCGACCAGTGGAAAGCGGCCCGGGCGAACGATACCTCATAGCCCGCTGTCGGCATCTTGCTTCAGCCGATTCCGCCCCGCGCGCTCTCCCGGCCAACGGCCCGACATGTGTTCACCGGACATTTACAAACCATGCATCTCCGGTCAATTCTTAATATTTAAGGGACGTCCCCGCTTCCCCTAACATAATCTTAATGATACTCAATAGTTGTTCAATTCAATAGGCTGTTCAAGTATCTCGTTCATTGGCTTTGTTTTTGCTCGATATTCTTGCTCCGTCATTTTCCCTGCAGCAAACTCCTCCGCTAGGTTTTTCAGCGCCTCGATTGCTTGCATGCGCGTTTTCAGAGTATCTTCCACCATATGACCGGCAGCAGCAGATTCAGCACTTGCCTGCTGATATTCCCGGATCTCATTCCATGCCTGTTCTGACAAGATTCCATTAATAAGAA
>CAZOZD010000322.1:0-2475 GCA_964584195.1 uncultured Burkholderiales bacterium | reverse complement strand
TTCCACGATGCGCAGCTGGTCGGCGAGGTCGGTCTTGTAGCGCTTGAGTTCGTCTTCGATGATCGAAGTGCTTCGCTTGTCGCGCTCGATCCCCTCCCGGGTGAAGACCTGGACGTCGATCACGGTACCCGAGATGCCGGAAGGCACCCTCAGGGAGGTGTCCTTCACGTCGCTCGCCTTCTCGCCGAAGATCGCGCGCAGGAGCTTCTCTTCCGGCGTGAGCTGGGTCTCGCCCTTGGGCGTCACTTTGCCTACGAGCACGTCCCCGGCCTCGACTTCGGCGCCGATGTAGACGATGCCGGACTCGTCCAGGCGCGCCAGCTGGCCCTCGGACAGGTTCGAGATGTCGCGCGTGATGTCCTCGGCGCCGAGCTTGGTGTCGCGTGCGACGACGGTCAGCTCCTCGATATGAATGGAAGTGAAGCGATCGTCGGAGACCACGCGTTCGGAGATGAGGATCGAGTCCTCGAAGTTGTAGCCGTTCCAGGGCATGAATGCGACCAGCATGTTCTGGCCCAGCGCCAGTTCGCCCTTGTCGGTGGAGGCGCCGTCGGCCACCACGTCGCCGCGCGCGAGCCGGTCGCCCACCTTCACCAGCGGACGCTGGTTGATGTTGGTGTTCTGGTTCGAGCGCTGGTACTTGGTCAGGGTGTAGATGTCGACCCCCACCTCGCCGGCAGCGGTTTCCTCGTCATGCACGCGCACCACGATCCGGCTGGCATCGACATAGTCGACCACGCCGCCGCGACGGGCGGTCACCACGGTGCCGGAGTCGACCGCAGCGGTGCGCTCGATGCCAGTGCCCACCACCGGCTTGTCCGGGCGCAGGCAGGGCACGGCCTGGCGCTGCATGTTCGAGCCCATCAGGGCGCGGTTGGCGTCGTCGTGTTCCAGGAACGGGATCAGGGAGGCCGCCACCGAGACGATCTGCGAAGGCGCGATGTCCATGTACTGGATGCGGTCCGGCGTGGACAGCGCGAATTCGTTCCTGTGCCGGCTCGACACCAGTTCGTCGGTGAAGCGTCCCTCGGCATCGAGGCCTGCGTTGGCCTGGGCGATCACATACTGGCTTTCCTCGATGGCCGACAGGTAGTCGATCTGGTCGGTGACCTTGCCGTCCACCACCTTGCGGTAGGGCGTCTCGATGAAGCCGTATTCGTTGGTACGGGCATAGAGCGCCAGGGAATTGATCAGGCCGATGTTCGGACCTTCCGGCGTCTCGATTGGACAGACCCGGCCGTAGTGGGTCGGGTGCACGTCGCGCACTTCGAAGCCGGCCCGCTCGCGGGTGAGGCCCCCGGGACCCAGGGCGGAGATGCGGCGCTTGTGGGTGATCTCGGAGAGCGGGTTGGTCTGGTCCATGAACTGCGACAGCTGGCTGGAGCCGAAGAACTCCTTGATTGCCGCCGAGATGGGCTTGGCATTGATCAGGTCGTGCGGCATCAGGTTGTCGCTCTCGGCCTGGTTCAGACGCTCCTTGACCGCGCGCTCGACACGCACCAGGCCGGCGCGGAACTGGTTCTCGGCCAGTTCGCCGACGGAACGCACACGGCGGTTGCCTAGATGGTCGATATCGTCAATCTCGCCACGGCCATTGCGCAGCTCGACCAGGATCTTGATCACCCCGACGATGTCCTCGGTGGTGAGGGTGCCCGGCCCGGTCAGCTCGGCCCGGCCCATGCGGCGATTGAACTTCATGCGGCCGACCTTGGACAGGTCGTAGGTTTCCTCGCTGAAGAACAGGCGCTGGAACAACCCCTCCACAGCATCCTCGGTGGGCGGCTCGCCCGGCCGCATCATGCGGTAGATGGCCACCCGCGCGCTCCACTGATCGACCGTCTCGTCGGTGCGCAGGGTCTGCGCGATGTATGGACCGTAATCGAGTTCGTTGGTGAACAGGGTTTCGAAGCCCCCGACCTTGGCGTCGATCATCCGCTCCAGCAGGGCCTCGGTGATCTCGTCGTTGGCGCGGGCAATCACCTCGCCGGTTTCCTTGTCGACCAGATCGCGTGCGAGGATGTGACCGAGGACGAAGTCGTTCTCCACCACCACCTTCTTGATCCCGGCGGCATCGAGATCGCGGATATGCTTGCTGGTGATGCGCTTGTCGCGTGCGACGATGACCTTGCCATCCTTGCCGACGATGTCGAAACGGGCGGTTTCACCCTTCAGCCGCTCAGGCTTGAGCGTGTACTCGATGCCCTTCTTGCCGAAATGGAACTCCTCGAAGCCGAAGAACTCGGCCAGGATCTGCTCATTGTTGTAGCCCAGTGCCTTGAGCAGGACGGTAACCGGCATCTTGCGGCGACGGTCGACACGGAAATATACGAAGTCCTTGGGATCGAACTCGAAGTCGAGCCACGACCCCCGATAGGGAATGATCCGCGCCGAGAACAGCAGCTTGCCGGAACTGTGGGTCTTGCCACGGTCGTGCTCGAAGAACACGCCGGGCGAACGGTGCAGCTGGGAAACGAT
>CAZOZD010000321.1:0-2526 GCA_964584195.1 uncultured Burkholderiales bacterium | reverse complement strand
CATTTGACGCCTACTCCCTGTCCGCCACCTACAGCAACGGCCCCCTGTTCCTGACCGCGGGCTACCAGGACGTTGACGTGCTGAACAGCAAGGCCATGAAGCTCGGCGCTGGCTACACCATCGGTGATGCCCGTATCGGCTTCATCTACGAAGACGTTGAGAACGTTCCTGGTCTTGCTGGTGCGGACCGTGACTCCTGGATCATCAACGGCGCCTACGCCATGGGCCCGATGACCCTGAAGGCGCAGTACGGTCAGGTGGATGTTACTGGTAACCAAGACCAGTCCAAGTTCTCGCTGGGTCTGGACTACGCCATGTCCAAGCGCACCACCGCCATGGTCATCTATGACTCCAACAGCACCGACGCCAACAATCGTGGCAGCCTGAACGGCTGGGCTGTGGGTGTTCGCCACTCCTTCTGATCGGTTTTCCGCTCAGTTGCTGAACGGCCGCCTTCGGGCGGCCGTTTTTGTTTCATCGGAAGGAACAACGGAGCAACGGGGTCAGGTCTTGCATTGACGCATCCTTGCACGCCTCCTCTGCCCAGTCCTGCCGGGTAGCGCGCCATGCTAGAATGTTGACCGTAGCGCCTCGTCCTGGTGTTTGCCCATGGAACTCATACAACAAATCAAAGACTTCCTCATCCCCGAGCTCGATGCGATCCGTCAGGAGCAGTCGGCCGTCCGGGAGCGGCTCAACGCCATCGACCTGCATCTGGTGGACCCGAGCCGGCGCATCGATGGTCTCAATCAGCGCATCGACGAGACCAACAAGCGGATCGACAAGGTGCAAGCCGACTTCATCGCCCGCATCGATGAAACCCACCGTCGACTGGATCGGCTCTATGAGGTGATCGTGCGCCGGGATGAACACGTGGGGCTGGAAAACTGGGTGCGGGAAGCGGTGCGCGAACTGGACCGCCGTATCGACGCCCTGGAGCGCAAGGCCGCGTGAGTCTGACGGCCCGGCCCCGGGGTCTGCCGGCGTAGCCCGAGCGGCGTGGCCGACCGGAACCATGAATCCCGGATCGCATTCCATCCGGACTGCAATGTTCACCCCGCCACGGTCCGCCACCGCAACTCGTTCACCGCTCCATGCATACTCGATTCGGCATCGACCGCCTGCTTACCGAACCTGAACTGCGCGTCCCGCTCAAGGGCCGGCGCATTGCCCTGCTGGCGCACCCGGCCTCGGTCACGGCCGAACTCGGCTACAGCCTGGATGCGCTCGCCACCCTGCCGGACATCCGCCTCACCGCCGCATTCGGCCCCCAGCATGGCCTCACCGGCGACAAGCAGGACAACATGGTGGAGACTGCGGACGAATTCGATCCCGTGCTCGGCATCCCGGTATTCAGCCTGTATGGCGAGGTGCGCCGGCCGACCCCGGCGATGCTGGAATCCTTCGACGTGCTGCTCATCGACCTGCAGGATCTAGGCTGCCGCATCTATACCTATCTCACCACCTTGCGCTATATGCTGGAAGCCGCTGCAACGCATGGCAAGTCGGTCTGGGTGCTCGATCGCCCCAACCCGGCGGGGCGCAAAGTGGAAGGGCTGAGCCTGCGCCCGGGCTGGGAAAGTTTCGTCGGCGCCGGACCCTTGCCGATGCGGCATGGCCTGACCCTAGGCGAAGCCGGGGCATGGTTCATCGAGCGACTGGGACTGAACGTGGAGTACCGCGTCATCCCCATGCTGGGCTGGCAGCCCGACTCCACCCCAGGATTCGGCTGGCCCATGGGTCGCGCCTGGGTCAACCCCAGCCCCAATGCAGCCACCCTGAACATGACGCGCGCCTATGCCGGCACGGTCATGCTGGAAGGCACCACCCTGTCCGAAGGTCGCGGAACCACGCGGGCCCTGGAGCAGTTCGGCGCGCCGGACATCGACGCGCGTGTGCTTCTTGCGGAAATGCAAGCCCTGGCCCCGTACTGGCTGGAGGGCTGTGTGCTGCGTCCATGTGGTTTCGAGCCCACCTTCCACAAGCATGCCGGCCAGCTCTGCCGCGGCCTGTTCATCCATGCCGAGGGGAATGCATACAGCCCCGACCGATTCAGGCCCTGGCGCATGATGGCGCTTGCATTCAAGGCACTCCGCGCCCTGCAACCGGACTATCCCTTGTGGCGCGACTTTCCTTATGAGTACGAGTTCGAACGGCTGGCCATCGACGTCATCAACGGCAGCCCGATCCTGCGCCAATGGGTGGACGACGCGCAAGCCACCCCCGCCGACCTGGACGCAATCACGCTCCAGGACGAATCCGCGTGGCTGGAAGAACGCGCGCCGTTCCTGATCTATTGAACCCGGATTGTCCATTGGGCGGCCTGATGGCCTACACGAGCGCTGGCGGTCGCTTTCGGGCGGCTTCGAGTCCGTGCTCATAGCCCTGGCACGGCAATGGGCGCGTCGCCCGTCCTCAAATCCGCTCCAAAATCACCTCGCCGTCATCTGGTGTCCGAATGCCGTTTCTAGTCAATCGCGGTAGGGATGCCCGTTGCTGGGCACCCCCCGCACAGATCCCGGCGTG
>CAZOZD010000320.1:0-2527 GCA_964584195.1 uncultured Burkholderiales bacterium | reverse complement strand
CGACGCCGATCTGCGCGTCTTCGACGAACCGGGCATCGCCCTGGAATGGCTGGAGACGGAGCAGTAAGCGTAACCATTGAACGAAGATTGATCGGGGAGAGAGGCAATGACCTCGCGTGACCACGCAAAAATGGTGTGGCTGGGTTCCTTGTTGTGGACGCTGGTCGTCTGGGGCTCGGGGATCTGGACCTACCAGCGCCTGCATGCGGAGATCACCGCCCAGGCCATGGACCGGATGGGGCTCGATCTTGGTCTGCTGCACCTGGCGACCTGGCTGCTGGGCATGCTTTTCATCCATCGCATCGGGCGCTGGCTGGAGCGTCGTTTCCTCGCCCAGCAGTCACTGATCGAGAATCTGCAGACTCGTGAAGGACGCGACAGCCGCGCCCTGCGCGCTACCAGGATCGGTGTCTGGGACTTGGACCTGCGCACGGGCGAGACCTATCACTCGGCCGGAATGGCGGAAATGCTGGGCTATAGCCAGGCGGTCCTGCCCGCGCAGCCCGCGGCATGGCAGGCACTCACCCACCCCGACGACCTCGCCAGGGCGGAATCCGCCCTGCAGGCCCATCTGCGCGGCGAGTCACCGCGCTACGAGGCCATGCTGCGCGTGCGCGGCCATCAGCACGCCTGGCAATGGATCCTCGTGCGCGGACGCGCGTTGCGCGACAAACAGGGCCAGGCCATGCGCGTGCTGGGTACGCACACCGAGATCACCGAGCTGAAGGAGCGGGAAGAGCAACTGCGCGCGGAGAACGAGCGCGCCCGCATTACCCTGTCTTCCATCGGCGACGCGGTCATCACCACCGACTTGGAAGGCAACGTCAGCTTCATGAACCCCGTGGCCGAAACACTGACCGGATGGACACTTTCCGAGTCGCAAGGCATGCCGGTGGAGGCGGTGGTGATGGTCATGGACGAGGCGACCCGCAAGCCCGCGCCGCATCCCGTCACGCTCTGTCGCAGCCAGGGAGGCAAGGTCAGCCTGCGCGAGGGTGCCTATCTGATGACGCGCAACGGCGGCGAGATCGCCATTCAGGACTCGGCCGCGCCGATTCTCGACCAGGCGGGCCAGCCGGTGGGCGTGGTCATGGTGTTTCACGATGTCACGGAAGCCCGCGCATTGGCGCGTCAGATGTCCTGGCAGGCCCGGCATGACGTGCTGACCGGCCTGTTTTCCCGACGGGAGTTCGAGCGCCGGCTGGCCGACCTGGTCCAGGACGTGCGTCATGTCGGGTCGAGGCATGCCCTGCTGTACATGGATCTGGACAATTTCAAGGTGGTCAATGACACCTGTGGCCACGCCGCCGGCGACGAACTGCTCAAACAGGTGGCCTTGCTGCTCTCCGAGCCGATGCGCAAGAACGACACGCTGGCTCGCCTGGGTGGCGACGAGTTCGGCGTATTGCTGGAAAACTGCCCGCTGCAGCGGGCCCGGGACATTGCCGACAAGCTGCTCGGCGCGCTGTCCGCTTTCCGCTTTGTGTGGGGCGCCCACAGCTTCGATGTGGCGGGTTCGATCGGCATCGCGGTGATCGATGCCGAAGCCGGCGATGCCGGCGCGCTGCTGTCCGCCGCCGATGTCGCCTGTTATGCCGCCAAGGACGCCGGCCGCAATCGCGCGCATGTGTACGAGAAACAATCCGACCAGGCGGGGGGCGGGCACCGCGACATGTTGCTGGCGCGGGAATTGCGCGAAGCCATCGAGGCCGGGCGATGCACGCTGTTTGCCCAGGAAATCCGCTCGCTGCGCGGCAAACCCGGCCGCTATTTCGAAGTGCTGGTGCGCATGCAGGACCGGCATGGCGAGCTGATGTCGCCCGCCGCGTTCATCCCGCCGGCGGAACGTTTCGGTTTGATGACCCTGATGGATCAGTGGGTGATACGGCAGACCCTGGCCACCCTGGCCGCGGCTGGGCCCGACGCCGCCGACATTCGCCTGGCGGTCAATCTGTCGGCGCTGTCGTTCCAGGACCCGGAGATGCCGGGATTCATCCGCAGCGTGCTGGACAGCAGCGGCGTCGATCCTTCCCGCCTGACTTTCGAGATCACCGAAACCGCGGCCATGGGGCAACTGTCGAGCGGAGTGCGCTTCATGCGCGAGCTCGAATCGACGGGTTGCCGCTTCGCCCTCGACGACTTCGGCAGTGGTATGTCGTCCTTCGCCTATCTGAAGGTTCTGCCGGTCAAGGTGCTGAAGATCGATGGCGCCTTCGTGCGCGACCTGCTCACCGATCGCGCCGATCGTTCCTTCGTCGAGGCGATTCACAATGTGGCGCGAACCCTGGGCATCGAGACCGTCGCCGAGTATGCCGAAACGCCTGAGTTGATCGCCGCCTTGCGCGACATCGGCGTGGATTACGCGCAAGGCTATGGCGTGGCCAAGCCGCGCGCGCTGGAAATGATCCTGGCGGGGATCTGAATGCGAAGACGCTTCGCCGGAGGCGTCGGCATCAGGCCTCGATGATCTCGAAGTCGTGGGTCATCTCGGCGGTCTTGCCCAGGATGATGCTGGCCGAGCAGTACT
>CAZOZD010000319.1:0-2538 GCA_964584195.1 uncultured Burkholderiales bacterium | reverse complement strand
CCAGGGCCCGCGTAGGCACGCAGGGCCGCCGAATGGACAATCTGGGTTGAAGGCACACCCTGCCGTGCCTACATGGCGTACATGAAGGTGGAGGCCATCAAGGATACGGCCTACTTTTATCCCGATGTCCTGGTGACTTGTGACCCCGCCGACCATCGCGCCGATCTGGTGATGCGCGCCCCCATCCTGGTCGCCGAAGTGCTGTCCGCCTCGACCGCCGCGTACGACCGGGGCGACAAGTTCGCCGCCTATCGCGGTATCCCAAGCCTGCGTGAATACGTATTGATCGACCCGGACAAGCAAAGCGTCGAGCTTTTCCGCAAGGGCGACGATGGCCTGTGGGTATTGCACGACATCCAGCCGGATTCGCCACTCACCCTGGCCAGTGTCGGGGTGGAGGTCGGCTGGAAGCAGTTGTTCCGGAACGTCGACTGACCTCCCACGAAAAGTGGGGGTGTTTTTGGGTGTTCATTTCTTTGCCAAGAGCTTCAAGGCCTGGCGGATCATCTCTTCCAGGCTCAGGTCCGGCGGCAACTGCTTCAGCGCCGGGGCGGCCTCCTTGTCGCTGTAGCCCAGGGCGAGCAGGGCATCGAGCGCCTCGCGTGCGGCGCTGGACGCGCCCGCGCCCGGCGCACCGGGGAGCGCGTCGGCCAGTTTGCCCTTCAGTTCCAGCAACAGCCGCTCGGCGGTCTTCTTGCCGATACCGGGGATTTTGGTCAGCCGGCCGGTTTCCTGCATCGCCACCGCTTGCGTCAGATCGTCGACCGTCATCCCGGACAACACCGCCAGCGCCAGCTTCGGGCCGACACCGCTGATCCGGATCAGGGTGCGGAACAGCTCGCGCTCCTTCGCGCTGAGGAAGCCATACAAGAGTTGCGCGTCCTCGCGCACCACGAAGTGAGTGAGCAGCGTCACCTGTTCGCCCGCCGCAGGCAGGTTGTAGAAGGTGCTCATCGGCACCTCCAGTTCATAGCCGACACCGCCCACGTCCACCAGCAGCTGGGTGGGATGTTTTTCGAGCAGCGTCCCGCACAGGCGACCGATCATGAAATGTTTTTCCCTCGACTCACAATACCCGGCCGGCACGGCGGCCGCGGCCGGCGGTGGCGATGGCGCCCAGGCCGAGTCCACCATGCGCGTGACAGATGGCGCAGGCCAGGGCATCGGCGGCGTCCGCGCCGGGTTCACCGGGCAGATTGAGCAGGCGGCGCACCATGTGGATCACCTGCGCCTTGTCTGCATGGCCGTTGCCCACCACCGCCTGTTTCACCTGCAAGGCGGTGTATTCGAACACCGGCTGGCCGGCCTGGGTCAGCGCCGCGATCACCGCGCCGCGCGCCTGGCCCAGGAGCAGGGTGGACTTGGGGTTGACGTTGACGAACACCTTTTCCACCGCAGTCATCTGCGGCTGGAAGCTGGCCAGGATCTCGCCCACGCCGGCAAACAGCGTGGCGATGCGGGGTGGCAGCTCATCGCCCTGGGGGCGCACCACACCGCTGGCCACATAGCTCAGCTTTTGCCCCGTCTTGTCGATGACGCCGTAGCCGGTGACACGCAGGCCGGGGTCGATGCCGAGGATGCGCAAGCAGGCCTCAGTCGTCGGGCAGGATGGCCGCGGTGTAGACGTCCTGCACGTCGTCGAGGTCGTCGAGCATGTCGAGCATTTTCTGGAATTTCACCGCGTCGTCGCCGCTGACTTCGGTCTCGTTCAATGCCTTCATGGTGATTTCCGCCATCACCGGCTTGAAACCCGCCGCCTCCAGGGCTTCCTTCACCGTGGTGAGGTCATTGGTGGGTGCGGTCAATACCTCGATGGATCCGTCGTCGTTGGCAATCACATCCTCGGCGCCGGCCTCCAGGGCGATTTCCATGACCTGGTCCTCGTTGGCGCCCGGCTCCAGGATGATCTGGCCGCAATGCTTGAACTGGAATACCACGCAGCCGTCGGTACCCATGTTGCCGCCGCACTTGGAAAAGGCGTGGCGCACATCGGCCACCGTGCGTGTCTTGTTGTCGGTGAGGCAGTCAACGATCACCGGCGCGCCGCCCGGGCCATAGCCCTCGTAGCGGACTTCCTCGTAGTTCACGCCCTCCAGCTCGCCGGTGCCCTTCTTGATGGCCCGGTCGATGTTGTCGTTGGGCATGTTCTCGGCCTTGGCCTTGTCGACCGCCAGGCGCAGGCGCGGGTTGAAGCCGACATCGCCGCCGCCCATCTTGGCGGCCACCGTGATTTCCTTCGCCAGGCGCGAGAATATCTTGCCCCGCTTGGCGTCCTGGCGCCCCTTGCGGTGCTGGATGTTGGCCCATTTGGAATGTCCTGCCACTTGTTCAGCCTTTCTTGATTCAATCCGTAAGTTGATCGGGTGTGGCGCTCCATTCTGGCTAAAAATGCACGGAAAACGCACTTCACCTTCAATCTCGATATGATACCGAGCCCAAGCGAGCCTGAATACGGACAGGCCTTTTGATCGGGCGGTGAGGGGCATGATGAGCGCTCACTCGCCGGATAGATGGAGAACGTCCTCGATGACGTCGTTG
>CAZOZD010000318.1:0-2546 GCA_964584195.1 uncultured Burkholderiales bacterium | reverse complement strand
CTGCTCGAAAACCGTCTCGCCATCCTCCCGCGTCCTAATGGACAATCTGGGTTGAAGCGGACATGCGGTTAGCATAGCCGTCGATCCGGTGTTGCCCATTAGCCAGCCGCCAACGGCCCGGAGCATTTTGTTCAACCCGGATATTTCTCCATTAGGCTGTCACGCCGCCTCATCGAAAAACCGGGTTCAATGCAAAGGAGTCTGTCCGTGAAAGGTGACAAGAAGGTCATTCAGTTGCTGAACAAGGCGCTCGCCGTGGAGCTGACCGCCATCAACCAGTATTTCCTGCATGCGCGCATGTACAAGAACTGGGGATTTGCCGCCCTGGCCAGGCATGAGTACGAGGAATCCATCGAGGAGATGAAGCACGCCGACAAGCTGATCGAGCGCATCCTGTTCCTCGAAGGACTGCCCAATCTCCAGACGCTCAACAAGCTGCTGATCGGCGAGAACGTTCCGGAATGCATCGATGGCGACCTCAAGCTTGAACTGGGTGGGCGCGAACTGTATGTCGAGGCCATTGCCCATTGCGAGGCGGTGAAGGATTACGCATCGCGCGAGATCCTTGCCGATATCCTCGCGGATACCGAGGAGCACATCGACTACCTCGAGACCCAGAAGGGCCTGATCCAGGACCTGGGCCTGCAGAACTACCTGCAAAGCGCCATGGGGGACATCTCCTCCAGTTGAGCGGCCGGTCGGCGACGGAGTGTGCAGGCGGGCGGGTACAATGCCCGCCTTCTTTTTTTGCTCTCCATCATGGCGCACAACTCTCCCCGTTCCGACAGCATGAGCCCGCGTGTCACCACCAGCCAGTGGCGCGCCGCCTGGTCGCTGTTTCCCTATGTGTGGCAGTACAAGGGCCGGGTGCTGACCGCTTTCGCCCTCCTGGTGGCGGCCAAGGTGGCGAACGTGTCGGTGCCGCTGGCGCTCAAGGAAATCGTCGATCATCTCCAGACGCCGGGCGTGGCGCTCACCCTGCCGCTCCTGTTCGTGCTTCTGTACGGGCTGCTGCGTTTCGGCAATACCGCCTTCACCGAGCTGCGCGACGCACTGTTTGCGCGGGTATTGCAGCGCGCCATGCGTGGCGTGGTGTTCGATGTGTTCCGGCACCTGCATGCCCAGTCGCTGCGCTTTCATCTCGAACGCCGCACCGGCGGGCTGGCGGTCGACATCGAGCGGGGCGCGCGCTCGATCCGCTTCCTGATCAACTTCACCCTGTTCAACATCGGCCCCACCCTGCTCGAGATCCTGATGGTGGCTGGCATCCTGTTCGCCAAGTACGACCCCGGATTCGGCCTCATCACCCTCCTGACCCTGGCGGTGTACATCGGCTTCACCGTGCTCATCACCAACTGGCGGCTGAAGTACCGCCGCGCCATGAACGAGACCGATGCCAGCGCCAATGCCCGCGCCGTGGACAGCCTGCTCAACTACGAGACGGTGAAATATTTCAACAACGAGCGTTATGAAGCGGAGCGGCTGGAACGTGATTTGCGTGCGGCCGAGAACGCGGCGGTGCAAAGCGAACTCTCGCTGGCCTGGCTCAATGCCGGCCAGGCGTTCATCATCGCCATCGGTGTGACCGCGATGATGGCGCTGGCGGTGCAGGGTGTGCAGGAAGGGCGCATGACCCTGGGCGACCTGGTGCTGGTCAACGCATTCCTGATCCAGCTGTTCATCCCGCTCAATTTCCTGGGCACCGTATACCGCGAGATCCGCAATGCGCTCACCGACATGGAGAAGCTGTTCGGTCTTTTGCAGAAGAAGCCCGAGATCGCCGATGCCCCCGACGCCCGGCCATTGCATGTGACGCAGGGCGAGGTCCGCTTCGAGAACGCGAGCTTCGCCTACGATGAACGCCGGCCCATCCTGAAAGACATCGACTTCGTCATCCCGGCCGGCCGCAAGCTCGCCGTGGTGGGCGCCAGCGGCGCCGGCAAATCGACCCTGTCACGCCTCCTGTTCCGGTTTTTCGACGTCAGCGACGGCCGCATCCTGATCGATGGCCAGGACATCCGCGGCCTCACCCAGGACTCCTTGCGGGCGGCGATCGGCATGGTGCCGCAGGACACGGTGCTGTTCAACGACACACTCTTTTACAACATCGCCTATGGCCGTCCCGGGGCGAGCCGCGAGGAGGTGGTGGAGGCCGCCCGGGCGGCGCATCTCGACCGCTTCATCGCCAGCCTGCCGGAGGGGTTCGATACCCGGGTGGGCGAGCGCGGCCTGAAACTCTCCGGCGGCGAGAAACAGCGCGTCGCCATCGCCCGCGCAATCCTCAAGAATCCGCCCATCCTGGTGTTCGACGAGGCCACATCCTCGCTCGACTCAGCCACCGAAAAGGCGATCCAGGCCGAACTGGCGCGTATCTCCGAGAACCGCACCACGCTGGTCATCGCCCATCGCCTCTCCACCGTGGTCGATGCCGACGAGATCCTGGTGCTGGATGGCGGCCGCATCGTCGAACGCGGCAGCCACGCCGAACTGATGATGCTGGGTGGGCGGTATGCGGAAATGTGGCGTTTGCAACTGCGTCAGGGGGA
>CAZOZD010000317.1:0-2547 GCA_964584195.1 uncultured Burkholderiales bacterium | reverse complement strand
ACTTGCACCGCCTACTCCTTGCCGGTCTTTACCGGCGCACACCTAAATGCCGCAGTTGGAACGCGCGCTTCGCGCACGTTCACCCTCACCCGCCGCTTCGCGTCGGCCTCTCCCATTGGGAGAGGCGAAAATCAACCCTCTCCCAATGGGAGCACCCCATGCGGGGCATAAAAGGGCAGGGTGAGGGTGCCAGGCGAAGCCTGGCTTGGGTTTCCGCCATGTTTTGGCGTTTCAACTGAGTTTTTCAGGATCAATGGTGTGCTGCCGATCAGATCTGCGTCAGCCGTTGCAGCATCTGGTCGGAAGTGGTGATGGCGCGTGAGTTCAGCTCGAATGCACGCTGGGAAACGATCATGTTGACCAGTTCCTCGGCGACGTTGACGTTCGATGTTTCGAGAAAACCCTGGTTGAGGACGCCAACACCTTCGTTGCCCGGGTCGGCCACCTGGGGCGGACCGGAGGCCGGGGTTTCCATGTACAGGTCCTCGCCCAGGCTCTGCAGGCCGGTCGGGTTGACGAAGCTGGCGAGCTGGATGGGGCCGAACAGGGTCACCGGCGGCGGATTGCCAGGCTGGGTATAGCTGCCCTGGCCGTCGCGGCCGATTGTGATGGTGATGGCATCCTGCGGAATCTGGAAGTTGCCAACCAGTGGATAGCCACTGGCGGTGACCAGGGTGCCCTGGCCATCGAGCTGGAATGCGCCATCACGGGTATAGGCGACAGTACCGTCCGGCATCTGGATCTGGAAGAAGCCGCGCCCGCTGATGGCGAGATCGAGCTGGTTCTCGGTGCGCTGCAAACCGCCCTGACTATGGATGCGCTCGGTGGCCACAGGCCGCACCCCGACCCCAAGCTGGAAACCGCTGGGCAACTGGTTCTGCTGTGTCTGTTGCGCCCCGGGCTGGCGGATGATCTGGTAGAGCAGGTCCTCGAACACCGCACGGGTGCGCTTGAAGCCATTGTTGCTGACGTTGGACAGGTTGTTGGAGATGACATCCAGCTGGGTCTGCTGGGCCTCCAGACCGGTACGGGCGATATGCAGTGAGCGCAACATGGCGGGGCTCCTAAACCAGAATCGATACGGATGGGCATGCGCGCATGCGCATCCGGCCCACTCCTGACAGGAGGGGCATGCACACCCTTCCCCCACAGGGAGAAGGAAAGGCGATGAGGGTAACGGGGATGTGTTGCGGCCCGCGTGAGCTGCATGCGTGTACAGACCGAGCGAACCATCTGCGCGCGCCCCTCACCCTGCTCTCTCCCGGGGGGAGAGGGATCAAGTCAGCATTGATCCACCTCATCGTGCCAGCACCTTGTCCGCGCTGCGGTGGCCTTCCTCGGCCATGCGCAGGAGACGAATCTGGGTTTCATATTGACGTGCCAGGCTGATCATGTTGACCAGGGACTGGGCCGGGTTGACATTGCTGGCCTCGAGATAACCCGCGGCAACCGTGACTTCGGCGTCCACCGGGGCCTCGCCTCCCCCGGCAAGTCGGAACAGGCCATCCTGGCCGCGGCGCAGATCGGCCTCGGGCGGATTGACCAGCTTGATGCGTCCAGCCACCTCGACCGGGGCGCCGGCCACGCCGGGCACAATCACCGATACGGTGCCATCCTTGCCGATCAGCACCTCGCCGCCGGGCGGCACGGCGACGGGACCGCCGTCGCCGATCACGTTGCGGCCGTTCGAGGTCTGCAACAGGCCGTTGGGACTGACCTGCAGCGCACCCAGACGGGTGTAGGCCTCCTGGCCCTGGTCGTCCTGAACGGCGATCCAGCCCGGCCCGCGCACGGCGATGTCGAGCGGATTGCCGGTGTGCTGCAGGGCACCGGGAGTGAAGTCGCTACGCGGTGTGGTTTCCACCACCATGGCACGCGTCTTCGCGCCCTCGCCCTGCACCGGCAAGGCACGGAACACGTTCAGCTCGGCCTTGAAGCCCTGGGTGGCGACATTGGCGAGGTTGTGCGCGACCGCCGCCTGCTGGCGGGTGATCTCGCGCGCACCGGTCATGGCGATGTAGATCAGGCGGTCCATTCTAGGGGCTAGGGGCTAGGGGCTAGGGGCTAGGGGCTAGGGGCTCAGGCCTCGACCACGATTCCTTACCTCAGATTCACCAGGGTCTGCAGGATCTGGCTCTGGGCGCTGATGGACTGGGCATTGGCCTGATAGATGCGCTGCGCGACGATCAGGCTCACCAGCTCGGCGGTGAGGTCGGTGTTGGAGTCCTCCACCGCACCGGACTGCAAGCGGCCAGCCACCCCCTCGCCGGGACTATTCAGGGTTTCGGCGCCGGCATCGATGGTGGTCACCCACTGGTTGTTGCCGATCGGGATGAGGCCGTTCGGGTTGCGAAACGAGGCCAGCATCAACTGTTGCTGCGGCACGCTCACGCCGTTGCTGTAACGGCCGTACAGATAGCCACGATCATCGATATAGATGCCGACCAGGCCCCCGCTGGGGTAACCATCCTGAGAAAGCGAGTTCACTCCGGAACCGCCGGTGTACTGCGTGGTGCCGGTGAAATTCAGTTGCACGGACAGCGGGTC
>CAZOZD010000316.1:0-2550 GCA_964584195.1 uncultured Burkholderiales bacterium | reverse complement strand
CCCTGCCGCCGGTGAAGATCCACTGCTCCATCCTGGCCGAGGACGCCATCAAGGCCGCGGTGGCCGATTACAGGCAGAAGCACGGTCCGGGCGGCGAATACACCGCCTGCAATCCACCCAAGGAGTCCTGACATGGCCAGCACCTGTACCGCATCGACCACCAGCGACGGCGGCGAACTGACGATGGGACCGGCCGCCGTCGCCGGCGCCTCAGTCAGCCTGTCGGAACGCGCCGCCCGCCACATCGCCAATTTCCTCGCCAAGCGCGGCAAGGGGCTCGGCATCAAGCTCGGCGTGCGCACTTCGGGCTGTTCCGGCATGGCCTACAAGCTCGAATTCGTCGATGTCGAGGACCCCGAGGACATCAAGTTCGTCCAGCATGGTGTGGCGGTCTATGTCGACCCCAAGAGCCTGTCCTATCTGGACGGCACCGAGCTCGACTTCGTCCGCGAGGGACTCAACGAGGGCTTCAAGTTCAACAACCCCAACGTCAAGTCGCAGTGTGGCTGCGGCGAATCGTTCAACGTCTGAGTGCGAGATCGGCGCGGGGCGAGAGGTGAGGCACCCCCTAGCCCCTAGCCCCCAGCACCATCGAATGGACTTCAACCAGAACCACTTCGCCCTGTTTGGCCTGACGCCTGCATTCGCCATTGACAGCGAGGCACTCGATCGCGCCTATCGCGACCTGCAGGCCGAAATCCATCCCGACCGATTCGCCCATGCCGGCGAGGCCGACCAGCGTCTCGCCGTGCAGTGGGCAACCCGGGCCAATGAAGCGTATCAGGCCCTAAAGCATCCGTTCGCGCGCGCCTGTTATCTGCTGGGTTTGCAAGGCATCGACGCGATGGCGCCGGGTACCGCGCCGCTTCCCATGGCTTTCCTGGAGCAGCAGATGCAAGCCCGGGAAGCCCTGGCCGAGGCAGTGGCGAACGCCGATTTCGACGCCATTGGACGTCTGGAAACGGCCACCCGTGCGGAAGCCGAGCACCTGATGCAACAGCTCGCCGGCCTGATCGACGACCGTCACGACCCTGCCGCGGCCGCCGATGTGCTGCGACAATATCGCTTCCTGGAAAAATTCCTCCTCGATATCGGCGAGGCCTACGATGACATCGAGTCGTAAGCCGCGAGGCCTCATGCGCAAAACCCTAGCCCCTAGCCCCTAGCCCCCGAAATGGCCCTACTGCAAATCTCCGAACCCGGCCTTTCCACCGCGCCGCACCAGCATCGGCTGGCGGTGGGCATCGACCTGGGCACCACCAACTCCCTGGTCGCCACGGTGCGCAACGGCATGGCCGTGGTGCTCAATGACGAGCACGGCCGTTCGCTACTCCCATCCGTGGTCCATTACAGCGCCAACGCCCCTTGCCGGGTCGGCTACGAGGCGCTCGCCCGCAACGGCGAGGACCCCCACAACACCATGTTGTCGGCCAAGCGATTCATGGGCCGGGGCCTCAAGGACATCCCTGATCTCGCCACCCTGCCCTACCATTTCATCGATGCCCCCGGCATGGTGCGGATCCGCACTGCCGCCGGGGTGAAGAGCCCGGTCGAGATCGGCGCCGAGATCCTCAAGGTGCTCAAGGCGCGTGCCGAAACGGCCCTGGGCGGAGAACTGGTGGGCGCGGTCATCACCGTGCCGGCCTATTTCGACGATGCCCAGCGCCAGGCCACCAAGGATGCCGCCCGCCTGGCCGGACTCAACGTGCTGCGCCTGCTCAACGAGCCCACCGCTGCGGCCATCGCCTATGGACTGGACAACGCCGCCGAGGGCATCTACGCCGTATATGACCTGGGCGGCGGCACATTCGACCTGTCCATCCTCAAGCTGTCCAAGGGCGTGTTCGAGGTGCTGGCCACCAACGGCGACTCCGCCCTGGGCGGCGACGATTTCGACCGCCGCATCTATTGCTGGATGCTGGAACAGGCCGGCCTCAACGTGCTCTCCGACCACGACAAGGCCTTGCTCCTGGCCCGTGCGCGCGAGGCCAAGGAACACCTCACCGAGCATCCCGAGGTCAACATCACCGCCATGCTGTCCACCGGCCAGCTGCTCGAGTTCGACCTCAGCGAGGACCGCTTCAACCAGCTCACCGCCGGCCTGGTCAACAAGACCCTCGCGCCCTGCCGCAAGGCATTGCGCGACGCCGGCCTTGGCCCGTCCGACATCCAGGGCGTGGTGATGGTGGGCGGATCCACCCGCATCCCGCGCATCCAGGCCGCGGTAGGCGAGTTTTTCGGCCAGACCCCGCTCACCAATCTCGATCCCGACAAGGTGGTCGCGCTCGGTGCCGCCATGCAGGCCAACGTGCTGGCCGGCAACCGGCGCGAGGACGACTGGCTGCTGCTCGACGTGGTGCCGCTTTCCCTCGGCATCGAGACCATGGGCGGCCTGGTCGAGAAGATCGTGCCGCGCAATTCAACCATCCCGGCCGCGCGCGCCCAGGAGTTCACCACCTACAAGGACGGCCAGACCGCGATGAGCATCCACGTCCTGCAGGGCGAGCGCGAACTGGTGTCCGACTGCCGCAGCCTGGCCCGCTTCGAGCT
>CAZOZD010000315.1:0-2569 GCA_964584195.1 uncultured Burkholderiales bacterium | reverse complement strand
CGAACAATCCACGGAACAGATTGACCGGATCGATCTGCTTGATGATGTCGGCCGCGCCCGGGGCGGGCTCGTTCGCGCGCGCCGGCGCGGCGGGCGGCGTGGCGGGCGCCTCGTCCATTTCCTCGCCGATCAGGGCCATGCCGGTCGATTTGAGGCGCAGCAGGGTCGTCCATTCGGGTTTCCACTCGATCTTCGGGTCGGCCGGACGGGGCGGGTGGGCGAGGTTGAGTTCCGGGCCGTAGGCGATCATGCGCAGCATGGCGCCCTCGGTCTGGGCGAATATCCCCGCTGGCAGGGCGCATTGCGTGGTCTGCCGGGGCAACACCACCTTTTCCTTGACGAGCCGCTCCACCCGGGCCGGAGCCAGGTAATCCATCAGGCCCCAGCCGGGGTCGGGCGATTCGCTGGAGCTCCAGAAAATCATCTCGGGCACGCCGTCCGCGCCCTGGCGGCTGCCCATCGCGGTGAGGAAGTAGCCGGTGGCGGTACTCACCCCCTGCCAGCGGACGAGAATCGATTCGTCGGGCTTGCCCTGGGTTTCGATGCGGAGCTTGTCCATGAAATCGAATCCGCCCGGAACGCTGAAGCGCAGGCTGGCGGGCACGCCTTCGCCGGACAGCACATGTTCACCCAGCAGCGAAGCATTGCTCGGAACGCGCAGATTGTTCGATCGGTTGGGCCAGATCGAGCGGCCCGGCACCGCCTTCGCGCCGCGATCCGGGGCGTGGCGGCCGAGCATGAACTTGCCGAACTCCTGTGGCGTGGCCTTGGCGAAATCGAGGCTGCGCGGTTGTCCGGCGCGCACCCTGGCGCCGCAGCCCCAGTAGAAGATGAGCCGGCCTTCGGGCTTTTCGATCTCGCCGTCCCACTCCGAATCGGGTTTTTGCGGGTCGGTCACCACCGGCAGCAGGGTCAGGGGGGAGCGCATGTTCATGCCGGCGGGAATCGCGTGCGTGGCCTCCGTGCCGGCCGGCTTGCGCTGGGTGTGGAGTGCCGAATCGAGCCATTTGCCGGGCATGGCGGTGCCGTGGCGGGCCTGGCCGAATGCCGCACCCATGAGGCCAAGCATGGGGTTGTCCTCCATCTCCTCCATGCCGGGCATCGACATGTGGTGGGTCGCTGCGTCCAGCCAGAAGCGGGCGACCGGAGGCTGGGTCTTCTGCTGTGCCAGGGCTGGCAGGGCGAGGCTGGCGCACAGGCTTGCGAGCAGCAGATGGGCGGGGCGCATGGCGTTCCTCCAAGTCAGGTGGGGTGGGCAAACGTTACCACAAACGCTACCCCATGCGCTGCCGTCATGACAGCTGTGCCGCGGGAGGTGCGCTACTGGACGGGCAGGAGGTCGGCGAACCGTTCAAGGACTGGAAATTCGTCGTTGTCCTTGCGGCCTTGACGGGTGTCGGGTTGGGCGACGCCGTACAGATGGGCGATGCCGTGCTGGCGCGCCGAGCGCAGGACCGGCAGGCTGTCGTCGACCAGCAGGCTGCGTCTTGCGTCGAACGGCTCCACCGCCGCCAGCCTTTGCCAGAATTCGGGCTGTTCCTTGGCCAGGCCGTAGTGGTGCGCGCTGTGGATGGCGTCGAAATGGATGGATAGCCCGGTCCGCCGCATCTTCAGGTTCAGGCTCTTGTGGTGGGCGTTGGTGACCAGCACCACCCGCTTGCCGGCGGCACGCGCGGCGGAGAGGAATTCCGTTACGTCGGGATGGATGGCGATGAGGTGGGCCAGCTCTTCCTTGAGCGCGACGATGTCTAGATCGAGCGCCTCGCTCCAGTAATCGACGCAATACCAGTCGAGCGTGCCCGCCTTGGCGTTGTAGCGGCGGAAGCATTCGGCGTGCGCCTCAGTTGCCGGCAGGCCGTGCCGTTCGGCGTAGCGTTCCGGCACATGCACCTGCCAGAAATGGTTGTCGTAATGCAGGTCGAGCAGGGTGCCGTCCATGTCGAGCAGGACGGTGTCGATCGCTTGCCAGGGTGGCGGGCTCACAGCAGTCCGTCGCGTGACAGGCCCTGCCGGCGCAGGATGCGGCGCAGCATCTGCAGGGCTTCGAGCTGGATCTGGCGAACCCGCTCGCGGGTCACGCCGAGGTGTTCGGCCAGTTCCTCCAGGGTGGCGACCTCGGCGTTGTTGAGGCCGAAGCGGCGTTCGATCACCCAGCGGTGCTTTTCGTCCAGTTCGTCCAGCCATTCCTGGACGTAGCGCTCGATCTCGGCGTTCTGCAGCATGTCCTCGGGTTGCTCGGAGTTCTCGTCGGCGATGGCCTCGCCGATGGACAGGCTGGGGTCGATGTCGAGCGGGGCGTCCAGCGATGCCATGCGGTCGTTCAGGTGCAGCATGCGGCGCACGTCCTCGACCGGATGGCCGGTGAGGCCGGCGATTTCCTCCGGGCCGGCGTCGGGTACGCCATGCATCTCCAGATGGCGCTGGGCGCGCAGGTAGATGTTGAGTTCCTTGATGACGTGCACCGGCAGGCGGATGGTGCGCGACTGGTTCATGATCGCCCGTTCGATGTTCTGGCGGATCCACCAGGTGGCGTAGGTGGAGAAGCGGAAACCGCGTTCCGGCTCGAACT
>CAZOZD010000314.1:0-2595 GCA_964584195.1 uncultured Burkholderiales bacterium | reverse complement strand
TTCAATGTCGCGGTCACCCCGGCGCAGGCCGGGGTCCAGTGGCATTCTGGATTCCGGCCTGCGCCGGAATGACGACCTGATTCACGGCAAGGGTTCGTCCAGTCGCGCGTTGCGGCCCCGGTAGCGCTTCGGCAGATGCTGCTTGAAGGCCATCAGTTGCGATTGCAGGGCGTGGCGGTCCAGCCTGGCTTCGCGCAGTTCATCCACCTCGCTCTGGCGCTCGGCGGTCAGCGGGTGGTCGATGATGTTCTTGACGCCGTAGCCGCGGAAGCCGGGCGGCAGTTCCATGTGCATGACGTCCAGCATCTCGTAGTCCAGGTTGGGCAGGTTGGCGCCCGGCCGCCAGCTGGCCAGGGTGCGGTTGAGCCAGTCGCGGTCGTTGCGCGCCGGGAAGTCCTCGCGGAAATGGGCGCCCCGGCTCTCGGTGCGCCGCAGGGCGCCCAGGGCCACGGTGAGTGCCACCTTGAGCATGCGCGGCAGGCGGTAGGCGTGCACCAGTTCCGGGTTGGCGTCGAGATGCGGGCTGCGCATCGCCAGGCGCCGGCTGCGCCGGAGCAGGTCGGCCAGCTCGTCCACCGCCGCCTCCAGGGCTGGGCCGTTGCGGAACAGGCCGACGCTGTCGGTCATGACGGCTTCCATGCGGCGGCGGATGGCCACCGCGTCCTCGTCGCCCCGGCCGGCGGCGATGGCCTTCAGGTCCGCCGCTTCGCGCTCGACGAACTCCCGCGCCAGGGCAGTGGAGAAGGCCACCTCGCCGGCCCGGGACTGGCAGAAGTCCGCCACGTACTCGCCCACCAGCATGCCGGCCACCACGGTTTCCGCCACCGAGTTGCCACCCAGGCGGTTGAAGCCATGCATGTCCCAGCAGGCCGCCTCGCCGCAGGAAAACAGGCCGGACAGCCAGGGCGACTCGCCGCGGTGGTCGGTGCGCACGCCGCCCATGGAATAGTGCTGGGTAGGGCGCACCGGGATGTAGTCCCTGGCCGGGTCGATGCCCAGGAAGTACTGGCAGATGTCCTTCACTTCGCGCAGGTTCTTGTCGATGTGGGCGGCGCCCAGGCCGGTGATGTCGAGCCAGAGATGCTCGCCGTAGGGTGAGCGGACGCCCTTGCCGTGGCGCATGTGCTCGGCCATGCGCCGCGACACCACGTCGCGCGAGGCGAGTTCCTTCTTCTCCGGCTCGTAGTCGGGCATGAAGCGGTAGCCGTCGGCGTCCTTGAGCAGGCCGCCGTCGCCCCGGCAGCCTTCGGTGACCAGGATGCCGGCCGGCACGATGGCGGTAGGATGGAACTGCACCGCCTCCATGTTGCCCAGGCGCGCCACGCCGGTTTCCAGGGCCAGGGCCGCGCCCATGCCCTCATTGATGAGTGCGTTGGTGGACACGCCCCAGATGCGGCCGTAGCCGCCGGTGGCGATGACCGTGGCCTTCGCCAGGTAGGCGGTCAGCTCGCCGCTGACCAGGTCGCGCACCACGGCGCCGTGGCAGCGATGGCCGTCGTGGATCAGGGCCAGGGCTTCCTTGCGGTCATGCACCGGGATGGATTCGGCGACGACACGATCGGACAAGGCATACAGCATGGCGTGGCCGGTGCCGTCGGAGGTGTAGCAGGTGCGCCATTTCTTGGTGCCGCCGAAATCGCGGGCGGTGATGAGGCCCTGGGCGGCGTCCCGCTCGGCCAGGGTGACGCGCTGGCCGTTGATGACCACCTCGTGGTCACCGCGCCGCACCCGGTTCCAGGGCACGCCCCAGGCCGCCAGTTCGCGCGCAGCCTTGGGCGCCATGTGCGCGAACATGCGCGCGACGATCTGGTCGCAGCCCCAGTCGGAGCCGCGCACCGTGTCCTCGAAATGCACGTCCTCGTTGTCGCCCTCGCCTTTCACGCAGTTGCCCAGGCTGGCCTGCATGCCGCCCTGGGCGGCGACGGAATGGGAACGCTTGGCCGGCACCAGGGACAGGATCAGGGGCTCCAGGCCGCGGCGCCGGATGCCGATGGCGGTGCGCTGGCCGGCCAGACCGCCGCCGATGATCAGCGCGTCGGTGTAGATGAGGTTCATGGCGTGGACTTGACCCAGGCGGGCGTGTAGGACTCGCCGACTCGGTCGGCATGCTCGATGCCCAGCTTGATGTACGCGGCCAGGCTGAGCAGCCCGAGGGCCAGGAAAAACACGGTAAAGCCCCATTTCAGGCGCCTCAGGATACGCAAAGCCCGGCGCGGATCGCGGTAGGCGACCCACTTCACCGCCAGCCGGTAGAGGCCCACGCCGGCATGCAGTTCGACGAGCAACAACAGGACCAGGTACAGCGGCCACATGCGCCCGCTCCACACCCGGTCGGCGGATTCGTAGGGGCCGATCAGTTCCGGGTGGGTCATCATCAGGTAGAGATGCACCGGCGCCAGGAAGAACATGCCGAAGCCGGTGAGCACCTGGACCCACCAGAGGGTGGTGTCGCCATGACACAGCGTGCCCATGTGCCGCCGGAAAGCCGCTTGCTGCTTCCACTGCGCGGGAAATTTGCGCAGGGCCAGCCAGGCATGGACGATGAATATGGCGGAGACGCCGGCGACGAACAGGGAGACCAGCCAGGGCAGGGAA
>CAZOZD010000313.1:0-2596 GCA_964584195.1 uncultured Burkholderiales bacterium | reverse complement strand
CTGTTTTATAGGCAAGTAGCCGAAGGCGGGCATGCGATTTTCAACAGCCTGCTAATGGCATCGCCTTCCCTCCAAGCGTTATACGTGAAAGAAGTGGGTCAAGGCCAGCGTCCAGAACGCGCTGGCGGCGCCTGATCGGGCGGCGTTGGATGCAGCGTTCGCACGATGAAGCGGCGTACGCCGTACCCCCATCCCAACCTTCCCCCGGTGGGGGAAGGGGTGAAATTTCTCAATGGATAATCTGGGTTCATTCCGGCCACCAGGACCCCGGCACGGCTTGCCGCCAGCCCAGTTTCTCCACCACCGCGGCGAATTCGCGGGCGAGCGGTGCGGCTAGGCGCAGGCGCTGGCCGCTCACCGGATGGTCGAAGGCGAGTTCCACCGCCGCGAGCAGGAGCCGGTCGCTGCCCAGCCGGTCGCGGAACAGGCGGTTGTGGGCGCCCTTGCCGTGGGTGGCGTCGCCGAGGATGGGGTGGGCGATGTGCTTCATGTGCCGGCGCAACTGGTGGCGGCGGCCGGTTTCAGGCATGAGCTGGACCAGGGCGTAGCGGCTGGTCGGGTAGCGGTCCACATGCCAGGGGAGCTCGGTTTCCGCCAGGCGAACGAAACGGGTGCGCGCCGGCCGGGCATCGCTCGCCGCTGCGCCGAGAAACGCACGTTCGTCCGCGTCCGGTCTGAGCGGGTGGTCGATCTCCCCCGCCTCGGGCGGATGGCCGCGCACCACGGCGAGATAGGTCTTGTCCGGGCCGCGTGCCTCGAACTGCTGATGCAGTGCGCGCGCCATTCCGGCGTCGAGTGCGAACAGCAGCAGCCCCGAGGTGCCCCGGTCCAGGCGATGCACCGGATACACCCGGCAACCGAGTTGGTCGCGCAGGATCTGTACCGCAAAACGGCGCTCGCCACGGTCGAGGTCGCTGCGATGCACCAGGAGGCCGGCCGGCTTGTGCACCGCCACCAGCCAGGCGTCGCGATACAGGATGGGCAGGGTTTCCGGGCCCGGATCGGGAAGGGGAGCGGTCATGAAAAGACCAAGTGATTTGCTCTACAATGGCCGCGCTTTTCAGACAAGGAGGGTTCCATGCGTTCTTTGCTCGTCATCCTGTTCAGCCTGTGTTTCGTTTCCGCCGCCCAGGCGGCACTGAAGACCGAGCCCGTCCGCTATGAGGCCGACGGCGTCAGCCTGCACGGCTATCTCGCCTACGACAGCCGCATCCAGGGCAAGCGTCCGGGCGTGCTGGTGGTGCATGAATGGTGGGGCCACAACGCCTATGCCCGCAAGCGCGCCGAGATGCTGGCCGCCCTGGGCTATACCGCGCTGGCGGTGGATATGTATGGCGACGGCAAACAGGCCGATCACCCCGAGGATGCGAAGAAATTCATGCAGGCCGTGGCCAGCCAGATGCCGGTGGCGCGGGCCCGCTTCGAGGCGGCGATGCGCGTGCTGCAATCGCACCGCACCGTGAACCCGGATCAGATCGCCGCCATCGGCTACTGCTTCGGCGGCGCTGTGGTGCTCAACATGGCCCGCCTGGGCCTGCCGCTCAAGGGTGTGGTCAGCTACCACGGCAGCCTCGCGAGCTCGATTCCGGTCGAGCCGGGCCAGATCAAGGCCCGGGTGGCGGTGTTCACCGGCGCGGACGACCCGATGATCCCCGGCGAGCAGATCGACGCATTCAATGCCGAGATGCGCCGTGCCGGCGTCACCCACGCAGTCACCGTCTATGCCGGGGTCAAGCACAGCTTCACCAACCCCGACGCCGACGACTACGGCCGCCGCTTCAACATGCCGCTTGCCTACGACGCCGCCGCTGACCGCGACTCCTGAGCCCAGACCGCGACCTTCCTGAAGGCGCTGTTTCCGGCGCGGCGATGATCGTGCTCACCGATTTCACGGTCCGCGCGTAAAATCACCGGTTTCGCAGCCACTCAATCCGGAATCCTCATGAGCACACCCATCCCCCCCCGCGACTATCTGGTCATCACCGCCACCGGCGAGGACCGGATCGGTCTGGTGCAGCGTTTCACCAGCCGCATCGCGGAAGCCGGCTGCAACATCGAGGATTCGCGCATGGCGCTGCTGGGCGGCCAGTTCGCCCTGATCATGATGGTATCCGGGCGCTGGGACGCGCTGACCAAGCTTGAAGCCCGGCTCGATCAGCTCGGCGACGAGCTTGGGCTCGCCATGATCCACAAGCGCACCCGCGAAGCGGAACGCAAGGAAGCCCTGGTGCCCTACCATATCGAGGTGGTGGCCATGGACCATCCCGGCATCGTCCACAGCCTGGCCGATTTCTTCTCGCGTCAGGGCATCAACATCGAGGAACTGGACACCGACACCTATCCGGCGCCGCACACCGGCACGCCGATGTTCAAGGTCGACATGATCGTCGGCATTCCGGGCGGGGTGCACATCCCCACCCTGCGCGGCGACTTCTTCGACTACTGCGACAGCCTGAACCTCGACGCCATCTTCGAACCGGCGCGTGGCTGAGTCACACGCATCGATGATCCTAAATGCCGCAGTTGGAACGCGCGCTTCGTGCACGTTCACCCTCACCCGCCGCTTCGCGTCGGCCTCTCCCATTGGGAGAGGCGA
>CAZOZD010000312.1:0-2607 GCA_964584195.1 uncultured Burkholderiales bacterium | reverse complement strand
TTCTGCGCACGGATGATGGGGAAACCTTCGCCGAGTATCTGACCGCCGTCCGAGACGTAGCGCGCCCCCGTGGCATGGCGCAACCCGCCAAGGATGCCGGCCTTGGCCGTGAGAGTCTGTACAAGGCATTTACGCCAGGCGCCCATTGAGAAACTCAGCATGACCTCGATCCGCCCCCTGCCCGACCTCCTGGTGTCGCAGATCGCCGCCGGCGAGGTGATCGAGCGGCCGGCCGCCGCGCTCAAGGAGCTGGTCGAGAACAGCCTCGATGCCGGTGCCGGCGAGGTCCGGGTGGAGCTGGAGGAGGGCGGCATCCGCCTCATCCGGGTGAGTGACGATGGCATCGGCATCGCCGGCGAGGAGCTGCCCCTGGCGCTCGCCCGCCACGCCACCAGCAAGATCGAAAGCCTCATCGACCTGGAACGGGTGGCGAGCCTCGGTTTTCGCGGCGAGGCGCTGGCGAGCATCACCGCCGTGTCTCGCCTCACCCTCACCAGCCGGCGCAGCGACACCGCACACGCCTGGCGCATCGCTGCCCAGGACGGCGTCCTGACTCCGGTCGAGCCGGCGGCGCTGGCGAAAGGCAGCGTGGTGGAGGTACGCGACCTGTTCTTCAACACCCCGGCCCGACGCAAGTTCCTCAAGACCGCTGCCACCGAATACGGCCATTGCGAGGAGGCCCTGCGCCGACTGGCGCTGGCGCGCCCCGAGCGGGTGTTCGAACTGCGTCACAACGGCCGCGTGGTGTGGCGCCTGCCGGCCCAGGACGCCCATGCGCGCGGCCTCGCCCTGCTCGGCGAAGGCTTCGCCGAGGCGGCGCGCGGACTCGACGAGGCGGTGGCCGGCCTGCGCATCTCCGGGCTGGTGGGCCTGCCCGCCTACAGCCGGGCCGGACGCGATGCCCAGTACCTGTACGTCAACCGTCGCTTCGTGCGTGACAAGCTGCTCAACCACGCCGTGCGCGAGGCCTACCGCGACGTGCTGCACCACGACCGCCACCCGGCCTGCCTGCTGTTCATCGAACTGCCCCCCGAACAGGTCGATGTCAACGTCCACCCCGCCAAGACCGAGGTGCGTTTCCGCGATGCCCAGGCCGTGCACCGCTTCGTGTTTCACGCCCTGCAACGGGTGCTGGGGCGGGCCGTCGACCGCGCCACCCCCGACGCCGCGCCCCACGAACCCGTCCCGGCCTCGGGATACGGCCGCCCGGCCGTTCCCTCCGCCGGCGTGGAACGCGGCGGAGGGGAACGCGGGCGTGAGGCACACGGCGCGGGCGGACCGCGCCAGACCGGCTTTGCCCTGGCGCAGGAGCCCGCAAACGCCTATCTCGCCATGGTCCAGGATGCCCTGAAGCCCAGCGCCGCGCCCCCGCCCGACACCGCCGGCCTCCAGGCCGACCCCGCCGCACCGCCCCCGCTCGGCTATGCCATCGGCCAGCTCGGCGGCCTCTATGTGCTGGCCGAGAATGCCCAGGGTCTGGTGGTGGTGGACATGCACGCCGCGCACGAACGCATCGTGTACGAACGCCTCAAGGCGGAGCTGGATGCATGCCGCCTGGAGCGTCAGGCACTGCTCATCCCGCTGGTGTTCGCGGCCAGCCCCGTCGAAATGGCCACCGCAGAGGCATGCGCCGAAACCGTGGCCGCAATGGGCGTCGAGCTGGCCCCGGTCTCGCCCACCCACCTCGCCCTGCGCGCCCTGCCGGCGCTGCTCGCCCAGGCCGACGGCGAGGCCCTGGCGCGTGCGCTGTTGCGCGATCTCGCCGAGCACGGCCAGAGCGAGGCACTCACCGCGCGCCGCAACGAACTGCTCGCCACCCTGGCCTGCCATGGCGCGGTGCGCGCCCACCGCAAGCTCACCCTGGCGGAAATGAACGCGCTGTTGCGCGACATGGAAACCACCCTGCGCGCCGACCAGTGCAACCACGGCCGCCCCACCTGGTTCCCGCTCAGCCTGGCCGAACTTGACCGCATGTTCATGCGCGGCCGTTGAATCGGGCCGATGCCGGTATTGATCCGAAACAAACGAACTTGACCCTCTCCCACCGGGCTAGCGTATGCACACATCTTTCGGCACGCAAAGCGCGGGCGAACTCTCCCTTCCCCTGCAGGGGGAAGGTTGGGATGGGGGCCCGGCGTAAGCCGCTTTAACCCTCGCCGTGACGCGAGGATTAAACAGGGATAGACCATGTTTTCCGGCGCTGAATTTCCTCATGCACCCATGCCGGGTCCAAGTCCGCGGCCCCCCCTTGGGTATCGTTTGGATTATGCCGGACGTTACGGTACATTCCAGCACTTACGCAGTACAAGCGCACTCACAGGGGAAACCATGGCCGGAACCAAGACCGCCACGCTGACATTCCGCATCGCGCCAGGGTTGAAGGAAGCGCTGCGCGCCGCCGCCGAGCGGGAACATCGCAGCATCGCCAACATGGTGGAGGTGATGATCAGGGACTATTGCGGCCATAATGGCGTTGTCATCCCTGATGGGGATGAACAATCAGGGAGGCGTACCATGCCAGCTAAAGGTGGTGCAAAGAAATAACAACTGAAGGGAGCCTCTTGCAAAACTCCTCGCCGGAGCGGTCTGATGGGTCGTTGTGCGCCT
>CAZOZD010000311.1:0-2613 GCA_964584195.1 uncultured Burkholderiales bacterium | reverse complement strand
GAGCGCCACGTTCGGGACGTGGAGGCCGGAGGTTCGAATCCTCTCACCCCGACCAGTAAATTCAAGCACTTAGGCCACATCCCGGCCCAACTCAAGACCACCAGCGTGACCAGATCGTGACATCCGATCTAGAACATGCACAACGGCCTTGAGATTCTCCGGCGCCAGGTGCGCATAACGCTCGGTCATCTGAATACTGGAATGCCCGAGCATCTCTTGCACCACACGCAACGGAACTCCGGCGCTCACGAGCCAGGATGCACAGGTGTGCCGAAGATCATGGATTCGGAAATCCTTGATCCCGGCCCGCTTGCACAAGCTGGAAAAGCCGTGATGCACCGCTTCAATCCGCGCCCCGCTCTTGTGCGAGAACACCCAGGGAGAGCCTGGGCAGTACTCCGCACGAAACCGGACACGGTTTAACAGCGCCTGTTTAGCCTCCTCGGTCAGAGGAACGAATCGCCTCCGACGCGGCCAGCCTGCTATCTGCAATCCTTCCTTGAGAAAAAGTATGCTGAGCGTTGGGCCAGAGCCATCGAGCGCGAGCTTGATCTTGGCCAGTGCGTTTGCCTGGTGAGCCATCCAGCGCGCAACGCCGTGTCAGGCCAGTGCCTGGGCAGAAGTTCCCTGTAACAATGGCTCCGTTCCTCACTGCGTGAAGAACTCCTTCACCTTGTCCATGAAGCTTTTGGCGCGGGGGTTGTGTTTGTGTTCGTGGTCGCAGCAGATGGCGTCGAACTCGCGTAGCAGTTCCTTCTGCCGCTCGGTGAGGTTGACCGGGGTTTCGATCACGACATGGCACAGCAGGTCGCCCGGGCCTTCGCTGCGCACGCTCTTGATGCCCTTGCCGCGCAGGCGGAACACCTTTCCGGTCTGGGTTTCGGCGGGGATCTTGATGCTGGCCTGACCGTCCAGGGTGGGGATGTGGATCTCGCCGCCCAGGGCCGCCCGGGCGAACGAGATCGGCATCTCGCAATGCAGGTCGTTGTGGTCGCGGGTGAACACCGGATGGGGCTTGAGGTGGATCTGCACGTACAGGTCGCCAGGCGGTCCGCCGTTGATGCCTGCCTCGCCTTCGCCGGCGAGGCGGATGCGGTCGCCTTCGTCGACCCCGGCGGGGATGCGTACCGACAGGGTCTTGTGCTTCTTCACCCGTCCCTCGCCGTGGCAGTGGGTACAGGGGTCGGCCACCACCCGGCCGCTGCCGTGGCAGCGCGGACAGGTCTGCTGGATGGAGAAGAAACCCTGCTGCATGCGCACCTGACCGTGGCCGCCGCAGGTGGGGCAGGTGACTGGCTGGGTGCCGGGCTTGGCGCCACTGCCGTGGCAGTGCTCGCACTCGGACAGCACCGGGATGCGGATTTTGGTTTCGGTGCCGCGTGCCGCCTCTTCGAGCGAAAGCTCCAGGTTGTAGCGCAGGTCGGCGCCGCGGTAAACCTGGCTGCGCCGGCCGCCGCCACCGAAGATGTCCCCAAAGATGTCGGAAAACGCGTCGGCAAAGTTGCCAAAGCCGGCGCCCTGGCCACCGCCTGCGCCACCGGCCATGGACGGGTCGACACCGGCGTGTCCGAAGCGGTCGTAGGCCGCCCGCTTCTGCGCGTCGGAAAGGACCTCGTAGGCTTCCTTGGCCTCCTTGAATTTTTCCTCGGCGCCCTTGTCACCCTGGTTGCGGTCAGGGTGATGCTTCATGGCCAGGCGCTTGAAGGCCTTCTTGATTTCGTCTTCTGAAGCGCCTCTGGCAACACCCAAAACTTCGTAATAGTCGCGTTTTGACATGTGCAGTAAGGAGTGAGGTGTTGGGGGTGAGGAGTACAGGCGAGGGAGGCGGGGCTTATCCCTCACACCTCCCCTTCACGCCTCACTTGTCTTTCACCTCTTCAAACTCGGCATCGACCACGTCGTCGTCCTTGCGGCTGCCCCCGGCCTGGCCTTCCGGCTGGGCTCCAGGCTGTCCGCCGGACTGGCCGTACATCTGTTCCGCCAGCTTGTGGCTGGCCTCGGCCAGGGCCTGGGTCTTGGCCTCGATGACGTCCTTGTCGGTGCCGCGTATGGCGTCCTCGCACTCCTTGATCGCGTTCTCGATACGGACCTTCTCGTCCTCGCCGACCTTGTCGCCGTAGTCCTTCAGCGCCTTTTTCACCGAGTGGATCATGCTGTCGGCCTGGTTGCGGGCGCTGGCCAGCTCGAAGGCCTTGTGATCCTCGGCGGCGTTGGCCTCGGCGTCCTTGACCATCTTCTGGATCTCCTCCTCGGACAGGCCGGAGTTGGCCTTGATGGTGATCTTGGCTTCCTTGCCGGTGGCCTTGTCCTT
This sequence comes from uncultured Burkholderiales bacterium, assembly GCA_964584195.1. Lineage (GTDB taxonomy): Bacteria > Pseudomonadota > Gammaproteobacteria > Burkholderiales > Thiobacillaceae > CAZOZD01. The sequence goes on along the minus strand of CAZOZD010000311.1, from coordinate 302 downwards.
GGCCCCCACATGCAGGATGCCGTTGGCGTCGATGTCGAACGAGACCTCGATCTGCGGCATGCCGCGCGGTGCCGGCGGGATGTCGCTGAGATTGAACTGGCCCAGGCTCTTGTTTCCGGAGGCCATCTCGCGCTCGCCCTGGAGGACGTGGATGGTGACCGCGGTCTGGTTATCATCGGCGGTGGAGAACACCTGGCTGGCCCGGGTGGGGATGGTGGTGTTCTTGGGGATGAGCTTGGTCATCACACCGCCCAGGGTCTCGATGCCCAGCGACAGCGGCGTGACGTCGAGCAGCAGCACGT
>CAZOZD010000310.1:0-2632 GCA_964584195.1 uncultured Burkholderiales bacterium | reverse complement strand
TGCGCCCTTGGCGGCGCTGGCGCGGGCGGGTTTGGCCGGGGCGGCGGGCTTGGTGGTCCTGGCGGCGGGGGCTTTGGCTTTCATTGCGGTCTCCTTGGTTCGGGTTGAGTCAGCCTGGCCTGAGGGGCACGGCGGCGGGGTCAGGCTTGGTATCAATTAAAGCCGCACGGATGGCGATTGGCCAATGAATTGTTTTCAATTCATCGATAGAAATCGGCAATGATGGTCCCTGGGTGCACTTGGGTGCACTTGGGGGCCGGGGGCGGAGGCGTTATAGAAACTTTCAATCGCAATGATTGAAATAATCAGGTTGTGTGCAGTCCGGATCGCGTTCTACCCTGAAGGCACACCGGCCCTGGGTCGGTGAGATTTTCGGTATTTTCATTCATTGCAATCCAGGAGGAAGCCATGCAACTGAAAGGCTCGAAGACCGAGAAGCATCTGAAGGACGCCTTTGCCGGCGAATCGCAGGCCAACCGCCGTTATCTGTATTTCGCCAACAAGGCCGACGTCGAGGGCTATCCCGACATCGCCGCGCTGTTCCGCTCCACCGCCGAGGGCGAGACCGGCCACGCCCATGGTCACCTGGAATATCTGGAGCAGTGTGGCGACCCCGCCACCGGCCTGCCCTTCGGTTCCACCCGCGATAACCTGGCCACTGCGGTCGCTGGTGAGACGCACGAGTACACCGACATGTATCCGGGCATGGCCAAGGATGCGCGCGAGGAAGGTTTCGACGAGATCGCCGACTGGTTCGAGACCCTGGCCAAGGCCGAGCGTTCGCATGCCAACCGCTACCAGAAGGCCTTGAACGAGATGGATGCCTGATTCACGGCGGTCCATGCCATGGCGGCGCTGCGTCGCCATGGCGACCTGTCGCAAGGGGGCCGGGCAAGCTCCCTTGCGAGAAGTCCACTGAACCGGAACGAGGGAGATCCATATGGCCGCATCCAGCCGCGAGGGCAACCTGGAAGCCCCGACCCGTCACCCGATCGACTGGCAAAGCCCCGGATTTTTTGACGAGGCCGCGCTGTTCCATGAAATGGAGCGGGTGTTCGACATCTGTCACGGCTGCCGTCGCTGCGTGTCGCTGTGCCAGTCCTTTCCAACCCTGTTCGATCTGGTCGATGCCTCCGAGTCGATGGAGGTGGACGGGGTTCGCAAGGAGGATTACTGGAAGGTGGTGGAGCACTGCTACCTGTGCGACCTGTGCTACATGACCAAGTGTCCATACGTGCCGCCGCACGAATGGAACCTGGACTTCCCCCATCTGATGCTGCGTGCCAAGGCGGTGCATTTCCGCCGGCATGGCGCACTCTTGCGGGACCGTGTGCTGACCAGCACCGATCGCGTCGGCGCGCTGGCCGGCATCCCGGTGGTGGCGCAGACGGTGAATGCAGTGAACAAGATTGGCGTGGCGCGCAAGGCCCTGGAGGCGGTGGCCGGCATTCATGGCGAGGCCTGGCTGCCGGAGTTTTCCAGCCGGTCGCTGCGCAGCCGCCTGAAAAAGCTGCCGGCGGATACCCCGGGCGAGCCGGCCGGCCGCACACGCGGCAAGGTGGCCCTGTTCGCCACCTGCTACATGAACCGCAATGAACCCGGCCCCGGTGAAGACCTCGTGGCAGTGTTCGAGCACAACGACATTCCGGTGACCATCGCCGAAAAGGAGCGCTGCTGCGGCATGCCCAAGCTGGAGCTGGGCGACCTCGAATCGGTGCGTGCCGCCAATGAGGCCAACATCCCGGTGCTGGCCCGGCTGGTGGATGCGGGCTGGGACCTCACCGCCCTGATCCCGTCCTGCGTGCTGATGTTCAAGCAGGAGCTGCCGCTGATGTTCCCCGATGATCCCGAGGTGCAGAAGGTGAAGAATGCGTTCTTCGATCCCTTCGAATACCTGATGCTGCGCCACAAGGAAGGCCGGCTGAAGACCGATTTCAAACAGGCCCTGGGCAAGGTGGCCTATCACGCCGCCTGTCACCAGCGGGTGCAGAACATCGGCCCGAAGACCCGGGAGATCCTGTCACTCATCCCCGGCACCGAGGTCGAGGCCATCGAGCGCTGCTCCGGCCATGACGGCACCTACGCGGTGAAGAAGGAGTACCACGCGCATGCCATGAAGATCGTCAAGCCGGTGGTCGGCCGTGTCAATCAGGCCAGACCCGACCATTACGGCAGCGACTGCGCCATGGCCGGGCATCACATCGCCCATGCCCGTGGCGATGGTTCGCAGCCGGAGCACCCGATCACCCTGGTGCGCAAGGCGTACGGAATCTAAGGAGCTTTTGATCGTGAATAAGCTGACCCGAGACGACCTCTTTAGCCTGGAAAAATATGCCGAGGTGCGCGAGGCGTTCCGCGCCCGGGTGATCGAACACAAGAAAAACCGCCGTCTCGCCTTGGGTGAGCACGCCGCGCTGTATTTCGAGGATGCGCTCACCATGCAGTACCAGGTGCAGGAGATGTTGCGCCTGGAGCGCATGTTCGAACCGGAGCTCATCCAGGAAGAGCTGGACGTGTACAACCCGCTCATCCCCGATGGCCACAACTGGAAGGCCACTTTCATGCTCGAATACTCCGATCCGGATGCGCGCCGTGCCGCGCTGGCGCGCCTGATCGGCGTCGAGGATGCGGT
>CAZOZD010000309.1:0-2633 GCA_964584195.1 uncultured Burkholderiales bacterium | reverse complement strand
TCGGCTGACAAGAGATCGATCATCGGGGCTTCTCCGTGGCGGCGTGCCGGTCCCGGCCACCCGTCTGGCGCAGCACGCGGGCGCGGTGGCGCATGCGGGCGGCATCCAGCAGCATCCGGCCCGCCCAGCGATAGACGTTGAACTCCTGCACGAGCCCGCGCAGGCTGCGCATCCGGGCCCGCTGCTCCGTCCCCGGCATGGTCAAGGCCAGCTGCAGGGCCGCCGCGCATTGGTCGATGTTGTAGGGGTTCACGACGAGGGCCTCCGCCAACTCGGTCGCCGCGCCGGTGCTCGTCATCCCGCGCCGCCACGAATTCCTTGGCCACCAGGTTCATGCCGTCGTGCAGGCTGCTCACGACACACAAGTCGGCCGCCCGATAGTACCGCGCGATCTCCTGCGGCCCATGATGCTGCAGCAGCAGGCGGATGGGTTGATACCGGCCTTGCCCAAACCGGCGGTTGATGCGGTCGGCCAAGGCCGTCACCTGGCGCGTGAGATGCTGATACTCGTCGATCTTGGCGCGGCTGGGCGCCGCCAACTGCAGAAACGAAAACCGGCCGATCCACTCGGGCTGCAACTCCAACAACCGTTCCACGGCCAAGAACCGCTCCAGGATGCCCTTGGTGTAGTCCAGCCGCTCCACCCCCACCCCGATCCGATGGGCCTCGGGCAGGTCGTGCATCTCGCGGACGCGTGTTCGACAATCCGGCACGGGCGGCTGGTCTACAAACATCGGGCTCGGCCATTCGATCGAAATCGGGTAATGGTTTACGGCGGTCAGTTTCCCGCCGTAGGAAATGGTGGAACTGTCCCAGTCGATGCGCGTTTCGAGCGACCGGTCCACGGTCTTGATGAAGTTGCTGCCATGAAACCGGGTATGAAAGCCCAGAATGCTGCTGCCCAACAGCCCCTCCAGGATGTCCTGGTGCCAGGGGCAGATGGCGTAGCTCTCCGGATTCGGCCAGGGAATGTGCCAGAACGTGATGATCGTGGCGTGCGGCAGGCGATCCCGCACCAGTTTCGGCACCAGCGCCAGGTGATAATCTTGGATCAGGACGACCGGGTTGTCGGTCTTGGCCTCTTCGACGATGGCCGCCGCAAACCGGTCGTTGATGGCCTGGTAGTGGGTCCAGTCCGACGAGCGGAACACGGGGCGGACATGGGCCAGGTGGCAGAGGGGCCACAGGCCTTCGTTGGCCAAGCCGTAGTAGTAGCCCTCTTCCTCGTCGGCCGTCATCCAGACGCGGCGCAGTGCGTAGGCGGGCTCCTCGGGCGGGACCCGCACCTGATCGCGCGCATCGACCACGTCACGGTCCGCGCTGCCGCTGCCGTGCGCGATCCAGACGCCCGAACAGGCGCGCATGATCGGCTCCAGCGCCGTCACGACCCCGCTAGCCGGCACCTGCACGGCGATCCCGTCGTCGCGCCGATTATGGATATAGGGCTCCCGATTCGACACGATCAACACTTCGTCGCCGGCCAGCTGGTCGTGCAGAATGGCCTTGAGCGTCGCCGGCGTCCAGCTCATCTGCTGCTCATCCCGCAGGCGTTGGTCCGCTTGCAGCTCCTGGATCATGGCCCGCAGGTCCTGCGCCACGGGCTGCAGCTCCGGCTTCTGTTGGTGCTCCCGGATCAAGCCGATCAGGCCTTCGCCCCGGAGCATGCCCCGCACGCCTTGCACCCACCCTCGCCAACTCAAGTGCGCGACCAAGACGGTCACGAGCGAGATGACCACCCCGATGCCGGCAAAGAGATAGAATAGATACCACTTGGTGGTGGTGCTGCGCCGTTCCGCCCAGCTCATGTCATGCAGCAGAATCAGGCGGCCCAACGGCCGGTCGCCGCTCTCCAGCCCCCCCGCCGCCACATGGACGGCGCCCTGCGCCAGCCGCACGACCGCCGTCGGCCGGCTTCGGACCTCGGCCGCCTGTTCGCACGACACCGACTCGGGGTAGGTCGGGGTTTTATAGATCAGTTGCTGGTTCAGGTCACAGAAGCCGATCGCAAACAGCCGCTCGTCTTGGATGATCCGCTGCAAGTAGGCCTGGAGTTTCGCCTTGGCCTGCGACGTGATCAACTCCGAGAGCGGACCCTCCACGGTCCCCGCGATCAACTGCACGCGAATCTCAATATCCCGCACAAACCATTTCAGGGTCAGGGTGTCGACGAGCGGAATGACGGCATAGGCCAACCCGGCCAGCGCCAGCGCCAACGGCAACAGAAAGCGGAGCGACAGTCGCATCGGTCACCTCTCGTGTACGTCAGTCCAATATCTGCCTATGGTGTGGACATCTGTCCGTTGTCCCACATGAGGGGGCATATCGCATGTTTCCTTCCGGAAAGACCTGTCGGTGCGACGGGTGTGAAAAAACTACTCAATTGTTCTCACAAGGTCCGGGCTGCTCCTTCATACCATAGAATTCTGTTCGGTGCTGCGTTGGCCGCAACTCCGAATGCTCCCTCATGATGGGCGGTTATCACGCAGCAGGTTCCTACGATTCCGCTGCTATGTTCGTGAGCCTGACTGGATTGGAGCGAGGCGACGATTGGTCAGATCGAGAATGGCGTGAGAGCTCCGCGCCTGGCTGATGATCGGTCTAATCGATGCCACGAGATTATGGCTCAGTCCTTT
>CAZOZD010000308.1:0-2647 GCA_964584195.1 uncultured Burkholderiales bacterium | reverse complement strand
TTCAATGAGGATTTGGTGATGAATGCAAGCCAGCGTGCTGTTCCCCTGGGCCTGATGCTGATGCTGGCCCTGTCCGCGCCTTTGTCGCATGCCGCCACCTACAAGTGGGTGGATTCCAGCGGCAAGGTGCATTACGGTTCGGTGCCGCCGGGCGGTGGCATTGCCTATCAGGAGATCGACAAGAGCGGCCGGGTGATCCGCAGCGTGGACAGCTTTGCCGAGCAGCAGCGCAAGCGCGCCGAGGAGCAGCGCCAGCGCGAGGCGAAGCAGTCCGAGCTGGATCGGCAGCGGCGTGACCGGGCCCTGCTCGCCACCTACACCAGCGAGGCGGAGATCGACCGCCAGCTGGAACGGGCCCTGGAGCAGGAGCGCTTGCAGCTGGACAGCACCGAGCAGCAATTGCGCCAGGTGCTCAAGACCCTGGAAGACATCGACAAGCGCATGAAGGCGACGACGCCCAGGCCCGGCGCTGTGTTGTTGCAGCAGCAGGCCGAGGCCAACCAGACCCTGGCCAATCTGGAGGAGCGCCTGAAACGCCAGCGCACCTCGATCGAGCAGACCCGGGCCCGTTTCGAGGCCGACAAGGCGCGTTACCGCGAGCTGACCAGCGGCCGGCGCTGACCGCCGGGCCGGACCGCCTCAACCGGCGAGCCGGCTCTTGAGCAGTTCGTTGACCTGGGCCGGGTTGGCGCGGCCCTTGGTGGCCTTCATCACCTGGCCGACCAGGGCGTTGAATGCCTTTTCCTTGCCGGCGCGGTATTCCTCGACCGATTTCGGGTGGGCGGCGAGCACTTCGGCAACGATGCGTTCGAGTTCGCCGCTGTCGGACATCTGCTTGAGTCCGTGCGCCTCGATGATGGCGTCCACCTCGCCGCCCTCGTTCCACATCCGTTCGAACACCTGCTTGGCCAGCTTGCCGGACAGGGTGCCGTCCTGGATGCGGCCGAGCAGCGTGGCGAGGCGGTCGGGACCGATGCGGCTGGCAGTGATGTCGAGCCCGTCGCGGTTGAGGCTGGCGGAGAGTTCGCCCATCACCCAGTTGGCGGCGAGCTTGGGTTCGGGGCGCGGCAGGCCGGCGGCGACAGCCTCGAAGTATTCCGCCAGGGCCCGGCTCGAAGTGAGTGTGGCGGCGTCATAGGCGGACAGGCCCCATTCGTCCTGGTAGCGCGCCTGTTTGGCCTGCGGCAGTTCGGGCAGTCCGGCGCGCAGCGCCTCGATCCAGTCCTCTTCCAGTTTCACCGGCAACAGGTCCGGGTCGGGGAAATAGCGGTAGTCGTGCGCGTCTTCCTTGCTGCGCATCATGCGGGTCTCGCCCGTGTCGGGATCGAACAGCACGGTGGCCTGGTGGATGGCGCGGCCGTCCTCGATCTCACCGATCTGCCAGCGCGCTTCAAACTCGATGGCCTGCTCCAGAAAGCGGAATGAATTGAGGTTCTTGATCTCGCGCCGGGTGCCGAAGGGCTCCCCAGGACGCCGCACCGATACGTTGGCATCGACCCGGAAGCTGCCTTCCTGCATGTTGCCGTCGCAGATGCCGATCCAGGTGACCAGGTTGTGCAGCGCCCGGGCATAGGCCACCGCCTCGGCGGCCGAGCGCATGTCCGGCTCGGATACGATCTCCAGCAGTGGCGTGCCGGCGCGGTTCAGATCGATGCCGGTCATGCCGTGGAAATCCTCGTGCAGGCTCTTGCCCGCGTCCTCCTCGAGGTGGGCCCGGGTGATGCGGACGATCTTGCTTGTCGCCTGCTCACCCTCGCCGACCTGGATCGGCAGCTCGCCGGCCTCGACGATGGGCAGTTCGAACTGGCTGATCTGGTATCCCTTGGGCAAATCCGGATAGAAATAGTTTTTCCGGGCAAATACATTGACCCGGTTGAGCCGGGCGCCGATGGCGAGGCCGAACTGGATCGCCCGTTCGATGGCGCCGCGGTTGAGCACCGGCAGTACGCCGGGCAGGGCGAGATCGACGCCACAGGCCTGGCTGTTGGGCGCGGCGCCGAATGCGGTGGCGGCACCGGAAAAGATCTTGGAGCGGGTGGTGAGCTGGGCATGCACTTCAAGCCCGATGACGATTTCCCATGACATGGCGTGATTCCGGTAGGCGGGCGGGCGGTTCAGCCCTGTTCGATGATCTGGTCGCGCTGGCGGCGCAGGCCGGCCGGCATTTCGAGGCGCTCGCGGTCCCAGCCTTCGAGCTTGAGCACCGCATCGAGACAGTCCTCCATGCGCGCGTGCGCCTCTTCGGTGGCGGCGGCAATGTGCTCATGGACCGCATCGAGGACCGCGCCGCGCTCCAGGCAGCCACGCTGGTAGGCATAAAGCTGGCGCAGTTGCAGGATCTGGCTGGCGACCTGGGCGGGGCAGGCGCACATGTAGATCATGGCCTGGTCGATGATGTGCTTGAGCTGGGTGTCGTCAAAGCGGGTGGGCAGCGAGGCGGACATCGTTCCTCCTACAGGAGCGGGGCGCGGGCGTGCCAGTCGGTGGCGAGCTGGTACTGGTGTGCGACGTTGAGCAGCCGCGCCTCGGCGAAATAGTCGCCGATGAGCTGCATGCCGATGGGGCGGCCATCGGCGCCGAAACCGCAGGGGATGGACATCCCGGGCAGGCCGGCGAGATTCACGGCGATGGTGTAGATGTCGGACAG
>CAZOZD010000307.1:0-2655 GCA_964584195.1 uncultured Burkholderiales bacterium | reverse complement strand
CAAGAACACCGGCGACGACCGCCGCCGCACCCACGACATGAACACCGCCAACTGGGTGCCGGACCTGTTCATGAAGCGGGTCATGGAAAACGCCGAGTGGACCCTGTTCTCGCCCTCCGACGTGCCCGACCTGCACGAGCGCTACGGCCGGGACTTCGAGACCGCCTACCTGAATTACGAGGAAAAGGCCGCCCGTGGCGAACTCAAGCTGTTCAAGAAGGTGTCCGCCGTGGGCCTGTGGCGCAAGATGCTCTCCATGCTGTTCGAGACCGGCCACCCCTGGATCACCTTCAAGGACGCCTGCAACGTGCGCTACACCAACCAGCACGTCGGCGTGGTGCACAGCTCCAACCTATGCACCGAGATCACCCTGCACACCAACGACGACGAGATCGCCGTGTGCAACCTGGGCTCCGTCAACCTGGTGAACCACATCGACAACGGCCGCCTGGACATGGACAAGCTGGCGCGCACCATCGGCGTGGCCATGCGCATGCTCGACAACGTCATCGACATCAACTACTACTCGGTGGGCAAGGCGCGCAACTCCAACCTCCGCCACCGCCCGGTGGGTCTCGGGCTGATGGGTTTCCAGGACGCCCTCCAGGCCCTGCGCATCCCCTACGCCTCCCCCGAGGCGGTGGAATTCGCCGACCGCACCATGGAGGCCGTGGCCTACCACGCCTACCGGGCTTCCACCGACCTGGCCGAGGAACGTGGTCGCTACGCCACCTTCAACGGCTCCCTGTGGTCCCGGGGCATCCTGCCCCACGATTCACTCAAGAAGCTGGCCGAGGAACGCGGCGGCTGGCTGGAGGCCGACTCCACCGAGCGCCTGGACTGGGACGCACTGCGCCAGCGGATCATGAGCGTGGGGATGCGCAACTCCAACTGCCTCGCCATCGCCCCCACCGCCACCATCGCCAACATCGTCGGCGTCTCGGCCTCGATCGAGCCCACCTACCAGAACCTGTTCGTCAAATCGAACCTGTCCGGTGAGTTCACCGTGGTCAACAAATTCCTGGTGCGCGACCTCAAGGCCCTGGGCCTGTGGGACGAGGTCATGGTGGGCGACATCAAGTACTTCGATGGCTCACTCGCCCGGATCGACCGCATCCCCGCCGAGCTGCGCCACCTCTACGCCACCGCATTTGAGATCGACCCGGTGTGGCTGATCGAAGCGGGTGCGCGCCGCCAGAAATGGATCGACCAGGCCCAGAGCCTCAACCTGTATTTCCACGGCGCATCCGGCAAGAAACTGGACGAAACCTACAAGCTGGCCTGGATCCGCGGTCTGAAGACCACCTATTACCTGCGTTCCCTGGGCGCCACCGCGGCGGAAAAATCCACTGGCAAGGGCGGCGAGCTCAACGCCGTGCCCGCCAGCGGCAGCCTCGGTGGCGGCATGACCGCCATGGCCGGCACGCATGGCACCGCCGTACATGCTGCGCCCGCCCTGCCCGAACCGGAGATCGCCGGCCGCGCCTGCACCCTGCGCCCCGGCGATCCCGGCTTTGAGGAATGCGAGGCCTGCCAGTAGGAGGCCTCGACAATCGCGCCAATTTCCGACTTGGTACCCAAAACACAGTGAGAACACATGGACGAGTTCAATGACGACTCGCATCTCGATGTCTGCATGGACATCGAACTGGACCTGCTCAGGGAATATCAGGACACGCCCGAACTGACGGACAGCATCTGCATCTTCGCCCTGGAAAATGCAGCCATCGCCATCAAACAGCAATTCGGATACGCGAAAAATCAACGCGTGTCCAAGGACCCCCGCATCCAGGGAATTGTCGAGCGCTGCACGTCCCTTGGCCTGAGACGCATCGGGAAGATCAATGACTTGAGTCTCAAGGACTATCTGGCCAGGCTGGACAAGATCAGAAAGTCTGTCATCCGACACTCCAGCGACGGCACGCGTGCCTATTACGATTTCGTCAGCGAGCATCTCAAGCCCGCCCTGTAACCTCGACACCCCACCGCGTACATGATCGACATCGACCGACTCACCGAAGCCGAGCTAACCCAGCTCAACCGCCGCATCGTCGAGCGGCTGCGCTTCCTGCAACAGATGCGCAGCCATGCCCGCATGCTGGATTTCAACGTCGGCGACCGCGTGCAATTCCAGCCGGATGGCCACCCCGTCCTGAGCGGGGTCATCATCCGCTACAACAGGAAGACGGTCACCGTGGTCACCGACAGCCACGGCCAGTGGCGCGTGTCCCCCCATCTGCTGAGGCGGGCCGAACCACGCGACGTGGATGGCGAGGTCGTTCACGACGCCAGCCTTTTCCCCCCTCACACCGGGTAAGCCCGCCGAGCCCCCCCACTACAACGCCGCCCCCAAGGAGACACCATGCTGAACTTCGACGACATCGTCCCCGCCGCCCCGCGCCCTCAAGCTCCGGGCTTCGACCCCGCACTGTTCGGCCTCGGCGCCCCTGGACTGCAAACCATGCCGCCCCCCACCGCCCCGGCCATCCCCCGTAGCCCGGATGCAGTGCAACAGAATCCTGGAAACGACGCCGACGCCAAGCACCGCCGCGTCCGCATGGAAGACAAGCGCATCATCAACGGCAGCACCGACGTCAACCAGCTCGTCCCCTTCAAGTACAAATGGGCCTGGGAAAAATACATCGCCGCCTGTGC
>CAZOZD010000306.1:0-2684 GCA_964584195.1 uncultured Burkholderiales bacterium | reverse complement strand
GCTGTCTATTTTTTCAGCACTTCGGCCTGACCAACGCCAGGAAACGGCCTATAAATTTGGCGACATACATGTCTTGCACGTCAAGATAACAGAGATTATATTGAAGTATAACATCACTCCATTCGAGGTGCATCATGCACACAACCAATCTTCGCAAGGTCGGCGGCTCAATCATGTTGGCCGTGCCGCCTGCGTTCCTTGACCAACTGCGCCTGCAAGCCGGTGCGACAGTCGGCCTCGCTATTGATCACGGCTGCTTGGTGGTCAATCCCAGTCCTCGGCCACGCTACACGCTCGCGGAGTTGCTGGCCGCGTCGGACTATTCGCAGCCCCAACCGACCGAGGAACGCGAATGGGTCGATGCGCCGGCCGTGGGTGGTGAGTTGCTATGAAGCGAGGCGACATCTATCTTGTGTCGCTCGATCCGACCGCCGGGCATGAGCAAAGTGGTAGTCGTCCCGTCCTAGTCGTGTCGCCTGCCGAGTTCAACAACGCCACCAAATTGCCGGTGATCCTGCCAATAACCAACGGCGGTGAGTTCGCGCGCCGCCTTGGCTTTGCCGTGCCCGTAACCGGCATCAAGACGACCGGCGTCGTGCGCTGTGACCAACCGCGCGTGATTGATCTGACCGCGCGCCATGCTCGTAAGGTGGACACGCTGCCAGCGCCACTCATGGATGAAGTGCTGGCGAAGGTCGCCACACTCTTCGAGTAAAGGCAGCAATGAGCATCAATGGATTCCTGCGGCTGGCCGCGAAGATCGATCAGCACATGCAGCATCGTTGCCGTCGGCATGGCCGCGGGCGGTCGCCCTGATGCGGCCTCACCCTGCTCCACGCCCCATCAAGGAGATCGAGACCGGCGCCGGGGCCACGCGGCCGCCGACACCTGTGCCGCGGAAGAAACGCCCCCCTTTCAACTGATTCATCCGCCCCGTTTCAGCGGCCGCCGCCGACACCTGGAACGCATGGAAGCGGCCTGGGCCCAGGGCCGGGCGATCTTCGTCGCCGGCGAGGCGGGCATCGGCAAGACCCGGTTGATGCAGGAATTCATCGCCGACAAGGGGCGCTGTTTCCTGTTCGAGGGCTTTCCGGAAGATGCCGATTCCCCCTATGCCACCTACAGCCGCACCTTCCGCGAGGTGATGCGCGCCTTTCCGCATTTGAGCTATCCCGAGTGGGTGCAGCGGGAAGCGGCGCGCATCCTGCCCGAACTGGGCGGTGCCGGAGGACCGCCGGCGGACGACAACGATCGCCTGCGCTTCCACCTGGCCCTGGCCGAAGCCAACGACCTGGCCGTCCACGCCGGCATGCGCCGGGTGGTGGTGGACGATCTCCACCTGGTTGACCTGCCCAGCCTGATGGCCGGGCATTTCGTCTATGCCCGGCATTGGGGCCGTGCCGACGGCATGCAGACCCTGATGCTCCTGCGGCCCGAGTCCTTCGCCGCGGCAGGGCGCGAGGCCATGGCCTGGGTGCTGGACCGGGGCTTCGGCGAGCTCATCCTGCTCGACCCCCTGGACGTCGACGAAGTCGCCGAATTGCTCGCCGGCATCCATGAGGGCTGGCGCGACTGGGCGTATGGCCTGCACGAACACAGCGGCGGCAACCCCAGGTTCATGTTGGAAACGCTCAAGGCACTGCACGCGGAAGCGGGGGACGGCCCGTGGCCCGCCGACCGGCTTGCGGACAGCCTGCCCGTGCCGGAGGGCGCGAGAGCCCTGATCCTCAGGCGCCTGGCAGGGCTGGCGCCGGATGCCTTGCTGCTGGCCCGGCTCGCGGCCTTGTCCCGCCGGGAGCTGGACATTGCCACCGCCGCCCGCGTGCTGGAAAGCCCCGCCGCCGGCCTCATGGAGCCCTGGGCGCGCCTGGAATCCCAAGGCGTGCTGCGCGGCGGCAGGCCGGCCCACGGCCTTCTGCGCGCCGTGCTGCGGCAGGCCATTCCCGCCCCCCTGCGCCAGCATCTGGAAGCGCAACTGGAACAGGTGTAAGAATTTTCGACATCGCCGGTCACGGGCGTGTCATTCCGGTTGGTTTAATGTGCGCTCGTCGAGATCGGGCTCTCGTCTTGTCCACCCAGCCCGCACCTGGACCCTGCACATCCCCTTCGATTTCGGTAGCTGGAATTACTTCTATTTGCAAATGTGGACAAGTGCCGCATCCACAGTGAGCACCGGCATCCCCTCCTTGGGGGGATGGATAGATCACTACGCGGAATCGGACTTCGCGCACACGCTGAGCTGGGGTGGCGTCAGCGCGGTGCTGGACGCCAACGGACAGCCTGTGAACGGCTGGAACATCGAGTCGCTGCCGGGCGTGAACTTGCTCGTGCCCGAACCGGGAACCCAGGCCCTGTTGCTGGCCGGCCTGGGCGTCATGGGATGGCGGCTGGCCCGGCGGCGGCATCAGGCCGGCTAACGCTCACGGCGGCTTGCCGCCCCAGATGATGAAACGTGGATCGGACATGGCTGGCATCCCCGCCGAGGCTCCTTCCCCCCGGCACTGGGGCATTGCCGTCATCGCGAGCGCCCCGCGGGCATAAACTCCGCGTGGCGATCTTTGCAGGGAGTCTGGCTCCCGGATTGCCGCGTCGCTTCGCTCCTCGCAATGACGCCCAAGGCGGTGTTTCACGCTAACGGACATGACTTTGAGAAGACGCCCCGTAGCATGAAAGTCATGCCCGTT
>CAZOZD010000305.1:0-2712 GCA_964584195.1 uncultured Burkholderiales bacterium | reverse complement strand
GACAAAATAGGTCAGGCCATCGAAAGACTTTTCCGCCTGTTCCTTCTTCCGCGCTTCATTGCCTGCCACTTCACGCAGCAATTCGGCCAAGGCCTCGACCGTGCTGGTCTGGCGCTGCTCGAAACTCTCCTGCACCGCCCGCGCGCGCTCCGCCATGGCGATGAGGTAAGGATCGTCGCTGTTTTCCTGCGCCAGCTTTTCGATGCTCTTGATCAGGTTGATGACTTTGGTGCCATCCCCGCCCTGCTTGTTCTTGATCAGCTCGATGGTGTTGCCGTCGATCGCGACCATCTCGCCCAGACCGCCCACGCCATAACTGCCGACCTGCTGCTGCACCAGATTGTGGGTCTTGGCCTGAAACGCGCGGTCGACCATCACGGTTCGGGTGTAGGCCTTCCGGACGATCTGGTAGATCGCCGTCAAGGTGCCATAGTCGTCAATGAAGGGGCGCAAGAAGGCATCGGGCGAGATGATCTCGTAGAGCATCTCGATCTCTTTGTATTCCTTGAACAACTCCTTGCGCCGCTCGGGGTCGCGGAAATGCTCGATGAGGGTGTCCACGTCCTTGTCGTTGAAGTTGCGCTCGATCAACCCGAGGTAGTCCGGCGCGCTGGACTCCATCTTGTTCTTGAACAGCACCTTGAGCAGCTTCAGGTCTTTGACGATGGCGTTGATCTCGTCGCTATCGAAGGCCAGCGCCTTTTCCAGCTTGTCGAAGATGCCGACAAAATCCAGCACGAAGCCATGCGGCTTCACCATCTCCTGCGCCTCGTTCTCGTAGGGGCGGTTCACCCGGGCGATGGCTTGCAGCAGGGTGTGGTCGCGCATCGGCTTGTCGAGATACATGGCATAGAGCACCGGCGCATCGAAGCCGGTGAGCAGTTTCTCGGTGACGATCAGTATCTTCGGCATCTGGTCGAGCTTGCCGAAGCTCTTGCGGATCTGCCGCTCCCGCTTCGGGTCGAGATGGAATTCCTTCAGCAGCCTGGAATCATTGTTGCTGCCGGTGTAAACCACTTCGGAATACTCCGGCGGCAGGAACTGGTCGAGGGCGTGTTTGTAATGGGCGCAGGCTTCGCGGTCGACGCCGACGAGGAAGGCCTTGTAGCCCAGCGGCTCGACGTTCCCTCGGTAGTGTTCTGAGACGAATTGCGCCACTTGCTGAATACGCTCCTTGCCCTTGAGGAAGTTCTTCAGGTTCACCGCCCGTTCGAGAATCTTGTTCAGCTCCTCGATGTCGGCCACGCCCTCGGCTTCGGCCAGCGACAGGAACTCCTTGTCCAGCGTCTCGTGCGGCACCAGCATTTCGTTGGGGGCGAGCTGGTAGTAGAGCGGCAGCGTGGTGCCGTCCTCGATGCTGTCGGCGATGGAATACTTGTGCAGGTAGCCCTGGTCATCCTCGCAGCCGAAGGTCTTGAAGGTGCCCTTGCCATACACCGTCTTGTCCACCGGGGTGCCGGTGAAGCCGAGGAAGGTCGCATTTGGCAGGCCGGCCATGAGGAAGTTGCCGAGATCGCCGCCGGTGGTGCGGTGGGCTTCGTCGATCAGCACGTAGATGTTCGAGCGCGTGTTCAGGTTCGCCGGCATGTCGCGGAACTTGTGGATCATCGTCACGATGATGCCCCGGTAGTCGTCGCGCAGCAGTTGGTTGAGCCGGGCGATGCTGCTGGCGTGCTCCAGATTGCCCAGGCCCAGCGCGGCCAGGTTCTTGAGCATCTGGTCTTCCAGCTCGTTGCGGTCGATCATCAGCAGCACGGTGGGCTTGTCCGCTCCGGGCGCGCGGAACAGCCGTTCCGCCGCCTTGATCATGGTGAAGGTCTTGCCGCTGCCCTGGGTGTGCCAGACCAGGCCGCGCGTGCGCCCGGGATCGAGGGCGCGGCCGACGGTGGCCTCCACCGCGCCGGTCTGGTGCTGGCGCAGGATGTATTTGTTGAGCTCCTCGTCCTTCTCGGCAAAGACGATGTAGTCCTTCAGGAAGGCCAGCACCTGCGGGATGGCGCAGAAGCTCTTCACCTTGGCCTCCAGCTTGCCGACTTCCCCATCCTTCCAGTTGAAAATGTTCCGCCGCACCGTGTTCCAGCTCACCCCGTAGCAAAAGCCGATGGCGTCGGTGGCGGTGAACACCTGCTGCGACACGAACAGCTCGGGCGTCTCGCGGTGGTAACGGCGAATCTGGTCCACCCCCAGGGCAATCGCCTCGTCCTTGCTGGCGTTCTTGCATTCGATCACCAGCACCGGAATGCCGTTGATGAGAAAGACCACATCCTCCCGCGTGCCGTAGTGGCCGTTATGAAAGGCCCACTCCTCGGTGACTTCAAAGACGTTGCGCGCCGGGTCGTCGTAATCGATCAGGATCAGATCGCGCTCGCGCTTTTCCTCGTGGTCGAAGAACTTGCCCCGGTTGCGCAAGTAATCGACGAATTCGCGGTTGCCGTAGATGTCGGCGTGGAGATGGCGGAAAGCCCCGAGCAGGGCACCCTCGGCCTCGGCATAGCGCGGGTTGAATTCCCGCAGCTTGGCGTCGAGCAGATCGTCGAAAAAGAGGGAGCGGTTCTTGGCGCGGTCGGCGGGCGGGACGTCCGGATCAAAGCCGCGCCGCCGCTCGGCTTCCTCGCGGGACACAAAGGTCCAGCCGATGGCCTCGGCGTAGCCGAGGATGCGGGCTTGGACGGTTTTGTGTTCGCCGGGTGTAGGCATCCTCGATCCCCCGTC
>CAZOZD010000304.1:0-2717 GCA_964584195.1 uncultured Burkholderiales bacterium | reverse complement strand
GGGTGGCGGATCTCGCCCTTACCCCAGCCTGATTCGAGCCCGGCGTGTCCCAGCACAAAACTCACCGGCACACCGATCCGGGCGGCGGCGGCCTCGGCATGCGGCCACATGCGGCGCATGAACTCGGCACGCGCATCGGCGCCTGAATTGGGTGACGGGGAAAGGGACGGAGTGGCAGCAGCGGCGGCGGATGCAACCCTCTCTTCCGGGACCGTTTCAGCCCTTGCCCCGGCGTCCCCCACGTTGACCCCGCCGGCACGCACCTGCCCCCCTTCGATCTCCGGCACCGGCGCACTTTCGCGCTGCCGCATCGCCCGCAGCATGGCGTCGGCGAAGCCCAGGCCCGGACCGGTGGCAATGCGCTGTGCCCAGTGCTGGTCGAGCAGGTCACGATAGAGCTGCATGCCGGCGCCACCGCCAAGCGGATCGTCCTCGCCGGCCAGGCTGGTGCTGCGCATGGTCTTCAGCATCATCTGCATCACCATCGCCTCGAACTCCTTCGCCGCCGCTTCCAGCGCCTTCGGGTCGCCGCGTGCGGCGCGGGCGCGCAGTGCTTCGGCGCCCTGCACGTCGACCGGCAGCCGGTCGGCAAAGGCGATCGCGGGCGAGGCCAGCATCAGATGATCTCCAGCTCGGCCTTGAGCGCGCCGGCGGCCTTCATGGCTTGCAGGATGGCGAGCAGGTCCTGCGGCGTCGCGCCCAGGGTGTTGAGCGCGCGCACCACGTCGTTGAGCGAGGCGGCCGCCGGGACGCTGATGAGCTCGCCCTTGTCGCTCTTGAGCTGCACGTCGGCGCGCTCGGTCACCGCGGTCTGGCCACCGGCGAGGGCGCCGGGCTGGCTCACCTGCGGCTCGGTGTTGACGGTGACGGTGAGGTTCCCGTGGGCAATTGCGAACTTGTCCAGGGTCACCAGCTGGTTCATGACGATGGAGCCGGTGCGGGCGTTGATGATCACCCTGGGCACCGGCGCGGCGGCATTGAGGCGCAGGTTTTCAAGCTCGGCCAGGAACGCGACGCGCTGGCGTGGGTCGGCGGGACCCCGCACCTGAATCAGGCGACCGTCGAGCGGCAACGCCGTGCCCTTGCCGAATGCACGGTCGACCGCATCGGCCACCCGGCTGGCCGTGGAGAAGTCCCCCTGCTTCAACTCCAGGCTGATGACGCCGTCCTGGGCCAGGCGGGTCGGCACTGCCCGCTCCACGGTCGCCCCGCCCGGGATACGGCCGGCGGCAAGGTGGTTGACCTGGGTCGCGCTGCCGCCGCCCGATGCACCGGCGCCACCCACCAGCAGATTGCCTTGAGCGATGGCATACACCTGGCCATCGGCGCCCTTGAGCGGCGACATCAACAGGGTGCCGCCGCGCAGGCTCTTGGCGTTGTCGAGCGCCGAGACGGTGACGTCGATGGTCTGGCCCGGCCGGGCGAAGGCCGGCAGGGTGGCAGTGAGCATCACCGCCGATACGTTCTTGAGGGAGACCGAATCGGTCGGCGGCAGATTCACCCCCATCTGGCCGAGCATGCTGATCACGCTCTGCTGGGCGAAGCGGCTGGTGGCGCCGGTGCCGTCCAGGCCCACCACCAGACCATAGCCGACCAACTGGTTGTCGCGCACGCCACCAATCGTGGCGAGATCCTTGATGCGGTCGCCGGCTTGCGCGCCGGCAAACCAGGTCAGGCCCAGAATGAACAGGAATGCATGGATGCGCCGCATGACGAACCTCCGCTCAGAACGGCAACAGGGTGATGAAAAAACGCGCCATCATGCTCGCCATATGAGCACGGTCGAGCGACTGGGCATTGCGCGACTCGATCTGCACGTCGGCGAGCTGGGTCGAGCTGACCGAGCCATCCCGGCCGATATGCACGGGGTTCACCACCCCGGCCAGACGGATGAATTCGGTGTCGTTGTTGACCGTCACCTGCTTTTCGCCCGCCACCACCAGGTTGCCGTTTTCGAGCACGTCGACCACGGTGACCGTGATCGAACCGGATACGCTGTTGCTGTTGGTCTCGTCGTCCTTGAAGGCGTGATTCATCCCGCCCGAGGCCTCCCAGCTGGTGGTACCCACGCCGGGCAGATTGCGACCCAGAACGGTAGGTGCCGGGACGTTGATGCCTGCCGATGCTGCGCGGTTTTCATTAGTCTCCGACTTGCGCTTGGCCTCGGTCTTCTCCACCAGCTTGACGGTGAGGATGTCGCCGATCATGCGCGCACGCCGGTCCTCGAACAGGAACATGCCCTGGCGCGGCTGGAAGATTGCGCCGTTGTTCTCCACCGCCTGCGCGCGCGGCATCGGCCGCGCCGAGAACGGCTTTTCGATCCGGGTATCCGGCACCGTCGCGCAACCGGCGACGATGAACGCCGCGCCAAGCAGTACGCTCGATCGAATCGGGTGGAACATGCTGCAAACTCCTGCCTCGTGGGTATCTCAGGCAGTGATTAGCGAAAGTCGTGCCAGGCTGAGAAACCGCTCAGGACAGGACTTTGCGCGGATGCTTTGGTTTTTTTCAGGCTCGGAGATGTCGCCGGCGGCAATTGTTGCCGCAGCGGGCGAAGCCTTGCCGCCTACCTTGATTTCATCGATCTGGACTGCGTTTTGCCTGCCCCCGGTATTCCGCAAGACTCAACGCCGGTCAGTGCAGCCTGAATTCGGCTCCACGCGGATCAATCGCGGTAGGGATGCCCGTTGCTGGGCACCCCCCGCACAGATCCCGGC
>CAZOZD010000303.1:0-2739 GCA_964584195.1 uncultured Burkholderiales bacterium | reverse complement strand
AGGCCATCGGCCAGCGGCACAGGCTCGGTGCCCAGCAGCGCCTGGAGCGGCGGCAGGTAGGTGACCGCCAACTGCGCCGCTGTGACGATGACGACCACCGTCCAGACGACCCTCGTCCCCTTCGCGGCATCCCAGGTGAGTGAGGTGCCATGGATGTTTCGGATGAAGAAGAGATGGAAGGTCTTGAGCACGACCAGGGTGTTCATCGCGATGGTCTGCGACAATGCCAGCGAATAGCCCCGCTCCTGTGCGTAGTTGAACATCGCCAGGATCGCGGCGATGAACAGGACCGCAACCAGCACCACATGCCAGACCAGATCGCCGGACAGGATCGAGGCGTCGCGCCGGCGGGGCGCGCGGGCCATGGTTCCGGCCTCGGTCGGTTCGAAGGCCAGCGCGAGCCCAAGCGTGATCGCGGTGATCGTGTTGACCCACAGGATCATCACCGGGCTGAGCGGCAACAGAAGGCCGGCCAGCAGCGCGATCACGATGACCATGGATTCGCCGGCGTTGGTGGGCAGGGTCCAGCTGATCACCTTCTTGAGGTTGTCCCAGACCGTGCGTCCCTCGCGCACAGCTGCCGCGATCGACGCGAAGTTGTCGTCCGCCAGCACCAGATCGGCGGCCTCCTTCGCCGCCTCCGAGCCCTTGACGCCCATGGCGATCCCGGCATCGGCCCGCTTCAGCGCCGGCGCGTCGTTGACGCCGTCGCCGGTCATCGCGACCGAGAGGCCGCTCGCCTGCAGCGCCGTCACCAGGCGCAGCTTGTGCTCGGGGCTGGTGCGGGCGAAGACGTTGGCCTCCACCACCTCGAGCGCCAGCTGCGCGTCGTCGAGCTTGTCGAGGTCATGGCCCGTCAGCACGCGCTCGGGGTGCTCGAGCCCGATCTGGCGCGCGATGGCGGCGGCGGTGCCGGCATGGTCGCCGGTGATCATCTTGACCCTGATCCCCGCCGCCCTGCACTCGCCGACCGCTTCGATGGCTTCCGGCCGTGGCGGGTCGATCAGCCCGACGAAGCCGAGGAACGTGAGCCCCCCTTCGAGCGCGGCCTCGTCAATGATCTGCCCTTCCTCGTGCCGCTCGGCCAGCGCCAGGACACGCAGGCCGCGCCGCGCCATGGCGTCGGCCCTGTCGTGCCAGTGCCTGTAGTCGCAGCCGCCGCACATGCGCAGGACCCGCTCCGGCGCGCCCTTCACATGGATCAGGCGGCCCGCCGCGCCGTCGCTCAGCACGGCCATGAAGCGATGGCGGCTGTCGAAGGGGATGGCATCCAGCCGCCGCGCCGCGTGATCGCCGCCGACCTTGCCGGCGAAGGCCAGCAGCGCCCCCTCCATCGGATCTCCCTCGACCGTCCAGTGCCCGTCCCTGCGATGCAGCGCGGCGTCATTGCAGAGCGCCGCGGCAAGGGCCAGGCGCGACAGGTCGCCGGACGGGGCGATGGCGCCCTCCGGCGCGTAGCCCTCGCCACCGATCTCGAAGGCGCCGGCAGGCGTCTCGGCGGCCGTCACGACCATCTCGTTGCGGGTCAGCGTCCCGGTCTTGTCGGTGCAGATGACGGAGACCGAGCCGATGGACTCGATGGCGGGCAGGCGGCGGACGATGGCGTGACGCTGCGCCATGGCCTGCACGCCGATGGCAAGAGTGATCGTCATCACCGCCGGAAGGCCTTCGGGGATGGCCGCGACAGCAACGGCCACCACGGCCATGAACATCTCGGAGAAGTCGTGGTGCGCGACGAAATAGCCGTAGGCCAGGAGCAGGGCGGCGCACAGCAGGATCAGGAACGACAGCCAGCGCGCGAAATGGTTCATCTGCGCGACCAGCGGCGTGGTGAGCTGCTCGACCCCGGCCAGAAGCCCGCCGATCCGGCCGATCTCGGTGCCGGTCCCGGTCGCCACCACCAGCCCCCGCGCCGTGCCCTGCGTGACCAGGGTGCCCGACCAGAGCATCGACCGCCGGTCGCCGAGGCTCGTCCGGGCGGCGACGGGCTCTACTCCTTTCTCAACCGGAACGGATTCGCCGGTCAGGATCGCCTCCTGCGCCGCGAGGCCCCGCGCCTCGATCACCCTCAGGTCGGCCGGCACCTTGTCGCCCGCCTCGAGCAGCACGATGTCGCCGGGCACGAGGTCCGCGCCGTCCACGCTCATCCGCCGCCCGTCGCGCAGCACGGCGGCACGAGGCGCGAGCATCTGCCGGATCGCCGCCATGGCGGACTCGGCCTTGCCTTCCTGGATGAAGCCGATCGCCGCGTTGGCCAGCACCACGGCCAGGATCACCCCGGTGTCGACCCAATGCTGCAGGGCGGCCGTCACTGCGGCCGATCCGAGCAGCACGTAGATCAGCACGTTGTGGAAATGCGTCAGGAACCGCAGGAGCGGGCCGCGTGTCCGCGCTTCGGGAAGCCTGTTCGGCCCATGCGCCGCCAGCCGTCGCGCCGCCTCGGCCGCGGTCAGACCGTCGGGCTGCGCGGCGGCGCGCCGCATCGCGTCCTCGCAGGCGAGGCTGTGCCACGCGGCATCCTCGCCGCCGGTCATGCGCTCCGCCGCCTGCGAACCACGTTGCACCGCGCTTGCCCCCGCGAGATGGCCGCCCACCCTTTCGCCCGGCGAGAAGGCTCCGGGCCGCTCGGGCGGACGGGACGTGCGACCGATCGGCCTAGGCGGCCAGAAGCGTGGGCAGCGCCGGGCCGCGGTCGAGCAGGTCCATCGTCGCGCTGCCGAACACCAGGTTGTGCAGGGG
>CAZOZD010000302.1:0-2739 GCA_964584195.1 uncultured Burkholderiales bacterium | reverse complement strand
AGCAGGCACTGGTCGGCCATCGCGCCGGCGACCGGTTCGAGGTGACGCTTGCGCCGGCCGACGCGTTCGGAGAGCGTCGTCCCGACTGGACGCAGCGGGTGTCGAAGAAATACGTCCCCAACGCGGCGCGCCTGCGCCCGGGCATGTCGATCCGCCTGCAGACGGAACAGGGGCCGCGTCCGGTGACCGTGGTCAAGATCGGTGGCAAGGTGGTCGACGTGGACCTGAACCATCCGCTGGCCGGCCGCACGCTCACGTTTGCGATCGAGGTCGTCGGCGTTCGGGAAGCCACCGCCGAGGAACTCGAACATCGCCACGTGCACGGTCCGGGAGGACACTACCACTGAGAGCTTGAGAGTTTTTCTCCTGTACCACGCGGTATTGGACTGGCACTGTTGTGGTTAAGGGTTTGGCTGATTGTCAGGATGATTCGATGGCAGGTTTGTTTGACGATTTGCCGGCGGTGCGCGCGGAACAGGAGCAGGCAGCAGCTGAAGCGATGCGTGCGGCGAAGCGGCGTGGCGCGCCGCGGCTGCTGGAGCCGAACCGCAAGCAAGTCGAGCTGCGCGCATCGGACCTGGAGTCGCTGCTGGGAGAAGATCACCGCGCGCGTCTGGTGTGGGGCTATGTGGAGCGTCAGGACCTGAGCCGGCTGACTGAGACGATCAAGGCGCGGGGAAGTAATGCCGGGCGCTCGGCGATCGATCCGCGGATTCTGTTTGCGCTGTGGCTGTACGCGACGCTGGAGGGGGTGGGTAGCGGACGAGAGCTTGCCCGGCTGACGCGCGAACACGACGCGTACCGATGGATCTGTGGTGGAGTTTCGGTGAACTACCACGCACTCAACGATTTCCGTTCGGGCAATGAGCAGCTGATGGATGAGGTGCTGACGGCCAACGTGGCTGCGTTGGCGGCGGCGGGTGCGATCCGGCTGGAACGGGTGGCGCAGGACGGCATACGGGTACGGGCGTCGGCCGGGGCAGGATCGTTCCGCCGGCCTGCACGCCTGCGACGGCACCTGCGCGAGGCGGGGGAGCTGATCGAGGCCATCAAGCGGCGCGCGCAGGCGGATCCGGCAGCAGCGAGCCGGCGTGCGGAAGCGGCGCGGGCCCGCGCAGCACGGGAGCGAGACGCACGGATCCGCGCGGCGCTGGAGCAGCTGCCGCAGGTACAGGCGGCGAAGCGCCGCAAGGGCGGCCAGCCGGACGATGCGCGCGTGAGCACCACGGATGCGGATGCACGGGTCATGAAGATGGGTGATGGCGGGTTCCGACCTGCGTACAACGTGCAACTGGCGACGACGTGTGCAGATCAGGTCATTGTCGGCGTGGCGGTGACCAACGTGGGCAGCGACATGGGGCAGTTGGCGCCGATGGTTGAGCAGGTGGTCGACCGTACCGGCTGCATGCCCGAACAGTGGCTGGTGGACGGCGGGTTCCCCGCACACGACCAGATCGACGCGGTGCATGGGCAAACCGAGGGGCAGACCGAGGTGATTGCGCCGGTGCCCGAGTCCAGGCACACCGCTGGCAAAGCCCACACCACTGGCAAAGACAAGGACGACGACCCGCCGCCGGACAAGTACCAGCGCAAGGAGGGCGACTCCGAGCCGGTGGCGCAGTGGCGCGCACGCATGGCGGGCGATGCGGCCAGGGACGTGTACCGGCAGCGCGCCGCGACGGCGGAATGTGTGAACGCGCTGGCGCGCAACCGGGGTCTGCAGGGACTGCCAGTACGCGGTCTGGGCAAGGTGCGTGCGGTCGCGACGCTCTATGCCCTGGCGCACAACCTTGTGCGGATGGCGAGCATTGCACCGCAGATGATCGGATGGGGTCCAGGTGCGTCTGCAACGCCCCAAGCGGCCACCTGAGGACCGCGGCGGTGTGGGATCGATCCGTACCTGACGCTCGAGGACTTCACGAAACCCTCGATAGGGGTAAATCCATCTCGACGCGA
Organism: uncultured Burkholderiales bacterium; assembly: GCA_964584195.1. GTDB lineage: Bacteria > Pseudomonadota > Gammaproteobacteria > Burkholderiales > Thiobacillaceae > CAZOZD01. Next base: position 783 of record CAZOZD010000302.1, on the reverse strand, counting down.
CGACGATTTGTCGCACTGCGACGTGAAATCCGATGCGCTACATCAATCGACGGCCAGCGTTCTACCGACCGTCAGCAAATGATTCACAGGCTCTGAGTCCATGGGCCGAACCCTGCTCGCCGTCGTCCTCCTGGCACTCGGCTTCGCGGTCGCCTTCGCGCCCGCCGCCCTGTTCCGGCATGCCGTACCGCCGGGCGGCAGCGTGGAACTGGCCGGCTTGTCGGGGACCGTGTGGCGCGGCCAGGCCGATCTCGTGATCGGTGGCCGCAGTGCGGGCCGCATGGCCTGGCGTCTGGCACCTGTCACAATTCTGCAAGGCGCGCTCGGCTATCATCTGACCCTGAACGGTCCGGCACAGGATCTCTCGGCGATGCTCGCGATCAGGCCGACGCGCCTGGGCCTGACGGTCGACGGCGCGGCCGAGAGTACGTTCGTCAACCAGTGGCTCGGCGCCTACGACATCAGCCTGTCAGGCAGGCTGACGTTCGAGGCGGTTCACCTCGAGGTGCCGTACGCCTGGCGGACCGCCGCGCCGGATCAGCCGGTGCCGGGACGCGCCGGGGGCATCCTGCGCTGGACCGGCGGACCGGTGCGCTACCAGCTCGCGCAGCAGGCCTACCAGGGGACCCTGCCGCCGCTGGAGGCGCTGTTGGGCGATGCGTTGCAGGCGGTGGTGTTCGCGACAGGCGATCAGACACCGCTCCTTGCGCTCGACCTGCTGTCGAGCGGTTTCATCAGGATCGCCATGACGCGACGATTGACGAGAATGCTGGACAATCCATG
>CAZOZD010000301.1:0-2741 GCA_964584195.1 uncultured Burkholderiales bacterium | reverse complement strand
AGGCACTGCCCCCCGCCTTGTCTCGTCCCGCCGCCACCGAGACGATGCGCGACGTCGATACGCCAAAGCAGACCACCTGCGAGGATGTCGCCGCACTGCTCGGCATCCCGCTCGAACGTACCGTGAAACTGATCGCAGTGATGGCCGGCGAGAAACTGCACGCACTACTCATCCGTGGCGACCACAGCCTCAACGAGGTCAAGACCGGCAAGATCGAGGGGCTTTCCGACTTCCGCTTCGCCAGCGAGGAAGAAATCCGCGCCGCATTCGGCTGCCCGCCCGGCTTCCTCGGTCCGGTCGGCCTCGACCGCGCCCGCATCCGGGTCATCGCCGACCGCGCCGTGGCAGGGATGGCCGACTTCGTATGCGGCGCCAACAAGCCGAAGCGCCACACCGTGGGCGTCAACTGGGGCCGCGACCTGCCCGAGCCGGATCTCGTCGCCGACATCCGCAATGTCGTCGCCGGCGACCCCAGCCCGGACGGTCAGGGCGCGCTGGACCTGTGCCGCGGCATCGAGGTCGGCCACATCTTCAAGCTCGGCCAAAAGTATTCCCAGGCCTTGCAGGCCAGCGTGCTCGACGAACAGGGCCAGACCCGCACCATGATCATGGGTTGCTACGGCATCGGCGTGTCGCGCATCGTCGGCGCCGCCATCGAGCAGGGCCATGACGAACGCGGTATCGTTTTCCCGCAGGCCATCGCACCCTTCGAGCTCGCCATCGTACCGCTCGGCTATGGCCGCAGTGCCGAGGTCCGTGCCGTGGCCGATGCGCTCTATACTGAATGCAAGGCCGCAGGCATCGACGTGCTGCTCGACGACCGCGACGAGCGCCCGGGGGTCATGTTCGCCGACATGGAACTCATCGGGGTCGCCCACCGTCTGGTGATCAGCGAGCGCGGCCTGAAGGAGGGCACGCTCGAATGCCAGGCCCGCAGCGAGTCCCAGGCCCGCCGTATCCCCCGGGCCGAGGCGGTGAATTCCATACGGGAGCGCATCGAGTCATGTCGATAAAAGCACACCGATCCCCGCACCGCATCCTTGCCGCCAGCCTGCTGGCGGGCGCAGTGGCGCTCCTGTCTACACCCCTGTTCGCCGGCAACCAGAAATACGAACCGCTCGCCGCCAGTGTGCAGGCCAGCCTGTCGCGCTCGATCGCCGACCGCGCGGTGAACACCCGCCTGCTCGAAACCGCCGAGGCGCGCGCCTGGATCGATTCGATGTCACCGCACCTCGCCCGCCGCCTGCCCGACCGCGAGCATCGCGACGAACTGCTCGGCGCCATCTATTACGAGTCCTTGCGCGCCGGCTTGGAGCCAGACCTGGTGATGGGACTGATCGAGGTGGAAAGCGCATTCCGCAAATACGCCGTATCGAGCGCCGGCGCACGCGGCTACATGCAGGTCATGCCGTTCTGGGTCGAACTGATCGGCACCCGTGAACACAACCTGTTCCACATGCGCACCAACCTGCGCTTCGGCACCACCATCCTGCGCCACTACCTCGACATCGAGCGTGGCGATCTGTTCCGGGCACTGGGCCGCTACAACGGCAGCCTGGGCCGCGCCGAATACCCCAACATGGTGCTCGCCGCCTGGCAGCGCTGGACAGCACACAATGAAACCAGCCGCCAGCAGGCCGGTCGCGAAGTCCGGCCGCACGGCTGAACCGCCATGACCGAATCCGTCCGCCTGTCCAAGCTGATGGCGCAACGCGGCCTGTGCTCGCGGCGCGAGGCCGACAGCTACATCGAACAGGGGCTGGTGTATGTCGACGGGGTGCGCATCGACACCCTGGGCACCCGGGTCGCCCCCGACTGCGCCATCCGCCTCGACCGCCGCGCCGCGGAACAGCAGAGCCAGCGTGTCACCCTGCTCCTGCACAAGCCGGTCGGCTACGTATCCGGCCAGCCCGAGCCGGGCTATACCCCGGCCGTGCAGCTGATCCGCGCCGAAACCCACTGGCACGGCTGCCCCGGCCCCCGCCTCACCCCCGCCATGCTGAAGGGACTGGCCCCCGCCGGCCGCCTCGACATCGACTCCACCGGCCTCCTGGTACTCACCCAGGACGGCCGCGTCGCCCGCCAGTTGATCGGCGAGGACTCGGAGGTGGAAAAGGAATATCTGGTGCGGGTGGAAGGCCGGCTCGACGCCCAGGACCTGGCCCTGCTCAACCACGGCCTTTCCCTCGACGGCGTACGTCTGCGCCCAGCCCAGGTCGAATGGCAGAACGAGGACCAGCTCCGCTTCATCCTCAAGGAAGGCCGCAAGCGCCAGATCCGGCGCATGTGCGAGCTGGTCGGGCTGCGGGTGACCGGTCTCAAGCGGGTGCGCATCGGCCGGGTGATGCTCGGCTCGCTGCCGCTCGGCCAATGGCGCCACCTGAACCCCGACGAACGGTTTTGAACTCCACACCCTCCGGACACTCAGGAAACGGTGCAGGCGAAGCAATGCATAGTGCTCTTGGAGCACGTCTTTGAGCGCGTCCGGGCCAGTTCCAGCGCCAAGACCTCCCGCCCCCCAGTTGACCAGCCGCCCCACTCATGGTTGCGGGCGCTTTCCGATTGGACGGCTTCGCTGTCATCGGCAAGGGCGACTCAGCCCCTCCGGCAGCCACACCCGCGAAACAGCTTCAATCCAAGACAGTCGAGCCTCTTGCAAAACTCCCGGAGCTCACTGAACCGCCCGCGCGCCTGGGTGTAATTTTGCCCATTTCTTGTGCACACGGGGCCGGCTGAGCAGG
>CAZOZD010000300.1:0-2743 GCA_964584195.1 uncultured Burkholderiales bacterium | reverse complement strand
GTCGAGCAAGGGGCCGGGAATGGTGTCGAGCTGGTTGGCGGTACAGATGAACAGCACCTTGGACAGGTCGAAGCGCACATCCAGGTAGTGGTCGAGGAATTCGGCGTTCTGCTCCGGATCGAGCACCTCCAGGAGCGCCGAGGCGGGGTCGCCGTGATAGGAGGCGCCGATCTTGTCCACTTCATCGAGCATGATGACCGGGTTCTGGCTCTCCACCTCCTTGATCGCCTGGATGAACTTGCCCGGCATGGCGCCAATGTAGGTGCGGCGGTGGCCCTTGATCTCGGCCTCATCGCGCATGCCACCCACCGAGAAGCGGTAGAAGTTGCGCCCCAGCGCCGCCGCCACCGAGCGACCGATGGAGGTCTTGCCCACCCCTGGCGGTCCGACCAGGAGCAGGATTGAACCCGCCACCTCGCCCTTCATGGCACCCACGGCAAGGAACTCGATGATGCGTTCCTTGACGTCGTCGAGGCCGTCATGGTCGCGGTCGAGGATCTTGCGCGCCCGGTCCAGGTTGAGCTTGTCCTTGCTGTATTTGCCCCAGGGCAGGCTGGTCAGCCAGTCGAGGTAGTTGCGGGTGACGGTGTATTCCGGCGAACCATGCTCCAGACCGGAAAGCTTGTCCATCTCCTCGCCGACCTTCTTCTCCGCATGCGGCGGCAGCTTGAGCCTGGCGATGCGCGCCTTGTACAGCTCCAGGTCGGAGGTCCGGTCGTCCTTGGCGATGCCCAGTTCCTGCTGGATGGCCTTGAGTTGCTGGCGCAGGAAGAACTCGCGCTGCTGCTGGGTCATCTTCTCTTCCACCCAGGCGCGTATCTGGGTCTGCAACTTGGCGACCTCCAGCTCCTTCTTGATCAGCACCAGCACCTTCTGCATGCGCCGGCGCAGGTTGACCGCCTCCAGCACCTCCTGCAGCTTTTCCTTGGGCGCGGTGGTGAGGCTGGCGGCGAAGTCGGTGAGCAGGGCCGGCTCGTTGGGCGAGAAACGGTTGATGAAGAACTTCAGCTCTTCCGAATAGAGCGGATTGAGCGGCAGCAACTCCTTGATCGCGTTGATGATCGCCAGCGCATAGGCCTTGATCTCCTCACCGCTGGTGGCCTGGCGGGTTTCCGCCACATACTCCACCCGGGCCACGAAAGGCGGCTGGCCGGAGATCCATTCCTTGACCCTGAAACGCGTCATCCCTTCGGCGACGAACTGGATCTTGCCTTCGGCACGCATGGGATGGTGCATGCGCACCAGGGTGCCGATGCCGTAGAAGTCGTCCGGCTTGGCGTCGTCCGATACATCACCATGCACGGCCACCAGACCGACCAGATGATGGCCGGTGTCGCCGATCTGCTTCACCGTTTCCATCCACGGCCCTTCGTTCATGATCAGCGGCAGGGTCTGGGCCGGGAAGAACGGCTTCTCGGTCATCGGCAGGATGTGAATGGTGCTCGGCAGCGGCTGCGCCGGCAGGCCCTTTTTATCGCCGGGCCGGGCCCGGGCTTCGTCGTGGCTGGCATCGACGATCTCGCCCTCGATCGGTTCGTGCTCGTCTTTTTCGGACATGTCGTTTGGCTGCATTGAAGGTTGGGGCACGCCCGGCGGATCAGGCGCGAAGGTGACTGGAATATGGTTTCAGGAATATGGCCGCGATCACCGGATTCAAGTCCGCCGGCGTGATTCGATCTCGGCCAGCAGGCCACGCGCGCCATCCTCGATCATGTCCAGCACCCGCTCGAAACCGGCAGCGCCGCCGTAATAGGGGTCCGGCACCTCCTGATCGCGATAGCGTTCGCTGAAGCCGAGGAACAGGCGCGGCTTGTCGCGTAGCGGAGATGGGCAGACGCGGCGCAGGTTGGCCAGGTTGTCGTGATCCATGGCCAGGATGTAGTCGAACTCGTGAATATCCTGCTCGCACACCTGGCGCCCGACCAGACCGGACAGGTCATAGCCGCGCCCTGCCGCCGCCTGTTGAGCCCGCGGGTCGGGGCTGGCGCCTACATGGTAGGCGTGGGTACCCGCGGAATCGATGTGGATCCAGTCATCCAGCCCCGCCGCCCTGACCCGCTCGCGAAACACCCCCTCGGCGGTGGGGGAGCGGCATATGTTGCCCATGCAGACAAAAATTACCTTTATCTTTTCCATATATTCAAATGGTTATCGATGATTTTTAATGCAGAGGATAAAAACCGTTTCGCACCCTCGAAAGGCGTCGGCCGGTCCGGTCCGTGGCCAGTGCGCCGATTTTACCCGTTCGCACCGCCCGCAAGCCGCCATTGCGGGCTTTGCGTGGCGAAAAAAATCGGTGCAGAATGCGCGCGGTAGATAGCGCGCACCCTTTGAGGCGGCTATGATTGCCTAGGTTCCACCCCACCAAGCACAGGAGATTGACGAATGAACAAGACCGAGCTGATCGAAACCGTTGCCGCCAAGAGTGAACTGACCAAGGCCGCCGCCGGCCGTGCGGTCGAAGCCGCACTTGAAGCGATTACCGAAGCCGTTGCCAAGGGCGACTCGGTTTCCGTGATCGGTTTCGGCACCTTCGAGGCCCGCAAGCGCGCCGCCCGTACCGGCAAGAACCCGCAAACCGGCGCCGCGATCAAGATCGCCGCCACCACCGTGCCCGCCTTCCGTCCGGGCAAGGCATTCAAGGACAAGGTCGCCGGCCCGAAGAAAGCCGCCAAGAAAAAATAATAATTCCCGCCGCAGAATCGCAGGACATGGGGGCGCAAGCCCCCATTTCGTTTCAGCT
>CAZOZD010000299.1:0-2764 GCA_964584195.1 uncultured Burkholderiales bacterium | reverse complement strand
CGCAGCAGGGCTTTTCCTCCGCCTGCATCGAAATGCACCTCGGCAGGCAGGCGCAGCATCCGCTCTTGTAAGGTATTGGCGAGCAGCGGCACGCGAACTTCCAGTCCGTGCGCCATGCTGGCGCGATCAGTCTTGGTCAGGCAGTTTTCTGAGAGGTAGGTCCACAGGTCGGCGCGCAATAGGGCGTTGCGGTCGTGACCACCGTGCCGTTCCGCCAGATCGTGCCACAGTTGGAGAGTACGCTCGGGGTGAGCGGCCTCGGCAAGCTCCGGGGTGAGATAGTGACGCAGGTCTTTGCGGCTGCCGGGGTAGTCGCCGAGTTCGACGCGGCGATAGCGCAGATATTCGGCACCGTAAAGACTCCGGCGGGTCAGACTGGCCGGGGCCAGCCTGCGGTGAATTAGGGTGCGTAGCAGTCGTTTGCCAAATGAATCAGAATGGCGGTCCGCCGTATCGAGAAAACGCGGGTAGCCGCCGAAGAGTTCGTCGCCGCCATCCCCCGAGAGTGCTACCGTCACATGCTGCCGCGTCAGGCGGGAGAGGGCCCAAGTCGGAATGTAGGCCGGATCAGCCAGCGGCTGGTCGAGGTCCGCAAGCGCGTTTTCCAGGAGATCGGCGGTCAGTTCCGGGGCGTCCAGCACATGGTGCTCCGTGCCGTACTGCCGCGCCACGGCCTGCGCAGCAGGGCTCTCGTCGAAGCCTTGTTCTGCGAAGCGCACGCTGAAGGTCTTGATTGGCCTCGCACCCACTTTCGCCATGTAATGCACAATCAGACTGCTGTCGATGCCGCCGGAAAGGAAGGCGCCGAGCGGCACATCCGATACGAGTTGACTTTTGACGGCCTGGGCGAGCAGGCCATCGGTTTCGTCGATCAGGGCCGCGTGATCCGGCACCGGTTCGGAGGGATCGGGAATCTGCCACCACTGTCGGGGCGCCGTCGCACCGGCGCCGACTTTCCAGCGTAGCGATGCGCCGGGGGGCAATGCCCGAATGTCGCGCACCAGCGTATGCGGCGCCAGTGGCGTCTGGAAGGCCAGGTAATCGCGCAGCCCTTCCGGGTCGAGTTTTTTGGGAAAGGCCGGGAAAGCGAAAAAAGGCGCTAGCGTTGAGGCGGCAACCAAACCGCCGGCATACGTGCCCCAGAACAGCGGCTTGATGCCGAGCCGGTCGCGGGCGAGAAAAACGCTGCCATCGTCACGATCATGGATGGCGAAGGCGAACATGCCGTCCAGTTTGTCCAGTATCGCTTCGCCCCAGTGTCGGTAGCCGGTCAGCAGCACTTCGCTGTCCGAACGGGTGGTGAATGCATGGCCAGCCGCTTCCAACTCGCGGCGCAACGCGGCAAAGTTGTAGATCTCGCCGTTGAAGACCATTGCGAGACGCTCATCGACCGTTCGCATCGGCTGGCGACCGCCGTCAATATCGATAACCACCAGCCGTGCATGTCCGAGCAGGGCGTTGCCGTGGGCCAGCGTTTCACTGGCATCCGGGCCACGGCTTTTCAGGCAAGCCAAGGCGGCATCGAAGTCGTTCCGGAAGACATCGCCGACAGCGATCAGGATGCCGCACATCAGATCAACTCCCGTGCCAGGGCTTCCCAGGCATCCAGCGCTCGCTCGGCGTCATAGGGTGCCAGCGCCCGGGCGACAGTATCCGGGTCCGGCAAGGGCGCGGCCAGCGCATCGCCCATGGCCTGGGCCAAAGCGGAAGCATCGCCACAGGGCACCAGCCAGCGCGCTAATTTGCCCGCCATGATCTCGCGCGGGCCGGAGGGACAATCCGTACTCACCGCACGGGTGCCACAGGCAAGCGCCTCGATCAGCACGTTGGGTAGTCCCTCATGGTCCGAGCACAACACCAGCAGATCGGCGCCAGCCATCCATGGGTAGGGATTGGCCTGAAAGTCGGCGATGACGACACGGTGCACCAGCCCGTACTTGGTAATCAGTGCTGACAGCCGTTCGTCCGGAGGCGTCAGCAACACAAGCGGCTGTTGCAGATCGAGACGGGCATAGGCCTCGAATAGGAGGTCATGCCGCTTCTGGGCGGCGAAGCGGCCCACATGCAGGATATATGGCCCCTGAGGGCGGGCCGGGCAGGATTCGGCAGCCAACCTGCGAATATCAGCGAAATCGAATGGATTGGCGATTACCCTGCTACTGGTGCCAAAGTGTTCCCGCAAGTCTTGTGCGACTCCTTGCGACACGGCGACGAGCGGCCTTTCACCATACATGGCACGATAGCGTGTCGCACGACGCGCCGCCTTGGCGGTAGGCAGTCGGGCAATTTCGGCAGACAGGGTGTTGGCGATGCGGCAGACATGGCGCGGCAGACGTGCCAGTGCCGCCACCTCGTCGGCGAAAGGTAGCGTGCTCGCAAGCAGATCGTAAGGACGCTTATGCAAGTAACGGCGCAGCTTCCACGCCAGCAACCGTTTGCCCAGCCAACCATGGCCCGCGTGCCGGCTTAGGGAGTAAAAACGGCAATTCGGTGGTGGCAGATAGTTTCCGCGATCCTCGCAAACGATAAGATCGACATCATGGCCTCGACCGGCCAACCCGGTGCCGATCTTCGCTATTGCCTTCTCGGCACCGCCACCGGAGAGGTTGGTGGTAAACAACGCAAACCTCACCGGTCCAGCGCCCTGGTTACGGCATTCCAGACGCAATCGACCGAAATGTCGGCCATGGAGGCGTCGGTCGGGCAATCCGGCCCCGCGCGTGGGTGGTCGATGGGGAAGAAGTGCGGGTGTTCGAGCGGGGCG
>CAZOZD010000298.1:0-2769 GCA_964584195.1 uncultured Burkholderiales bacterium | reverse complement strand
AGGAATCAAGGATAACCACCCAGCCTCACCCATGACCACCCGCATCCTCGGCCCCTTCAACCGCGTCGAAGGCGACCTGGAAGTCCACCTGGACATCACCGACGGCAGGGTCGCGGCGGCCCGCGTCAACTCCCCGCTGTACCGGGGCTTCGAGCAGATGCTGCCCGGCAAGTCGCCGCTCGACGCCCTGGTCATCGTGCCGCGCATCTGCGGCATCTGTTCCGTCGCCCAGAGCGCCGCCGCCGCCGCGGCGCTGCGGGATCTCATAGGCCTGACGCCGCCGCCCAACGGCCGCCTGGCGGAATACCTCGTGACCGCCTGCGAGAATCTGGCGGACCACCTGAGCCACTTCTACCTGTTCTTCATGCCGGATTTCGCCCGGCCGGCGTATCGGGACAAAGCATGGTTCCCCGCCGCCGAGGCCCGCTTCAAGGCGGTGTCGGGCAGCGCGGCCAACGACGTGCTGCCGGCCCGGGCCGAGTTCATGCACCTCATGGGCCTGATGGCGGGCAAGTGGCCCCACACCCTGAGCCTGCAACCGGGCGGCACCTCCCGGCCCCTGGAGCACTCGGAAATCCTGCGCCTGATCACCCTGCTGCGCGGTTTCCGCCGCTTCCTGGAACGCCATACCTTCGGCGACGACCTGGAGTCTGTGGCCGGCCTGGACAGCCTGGCCGCCCTGGAACGCTGGCGCGAGGGCCGGCGCGGCGACCTGGCCCAATTCCTGGCCATCACCGACGACCTCGGCCTGGACCGCCTGGGCCGGGCCACCGACCGCTTCCTGAGCCATGGGGCCTATGGCCTGTTCCCCGCCGGGGTATGGGACGGCGACACTGCGCCCCTGGACCCCGCCGCCATCGTCGAGGACGTCAGCCACGCCTGGATGGCCGGCGAGGCCCTGCCGCCCGTCCAGGGCCTGACCCAGCCCCTGCCCGACAAGGCCGATGCCTACACCTGGTGCAAGGCGCCGCGCTATGGCGGCCGCGTGATGGAAACCGGCGCCCTCGCGCGCCAGATGGTGGCCGGCCATCCTCTGATCCGTGAACTGGTGGCCGCCAAGGGCGGCAGCGTGACGGCCCGTGTACTGGCGCGGCTGCTGGAACTGGCCCTCGTGGTACCGGAAATGGAGCGCTGGGTGAAAGCGCTGACTCCGGGTGAACCCTGGTGCCATCATGCGGAACTTCCGGATGAGGGTGTCGGCGTCGGCCTGGTGGAAGCCGCCCGGGGCAGCCTGGGCCACTGGCTCGCCGTGCGCCACGGCCGCATCGCCAGCTACCAGATCATCGCCCCCACCACCTGGAACTTCTCGCCCAGGGACGCGGATGGTGTGCCCGGCGCCCTGGAGCAGGCCTTGGCGGGGATGGAAGTCGACCCGGACGACCCCATGCCGGTGGCGGTGCAGCATGTGGTGAGGTCATTCGATCCTTGCATGGTTTGTACGGTGCATTGACCCATGAATCAGCGATTTACGCTGAATGCGTTGGGTTGGAATGGCACCAGGTTGCCAGTGGATTCTATTGGCCTGGAACGGGCATTGGGGCGTTGAGGTTAGGTGGCCGGTGCTCGGCCATAACTGCCGTTCAGGAAAACCGACCCTGGCCCGTTTATTCGGCCAACCTCAAAAAAACGCCCCGCGCGAAGCGGGGCGTTTTGCCTTCTAGTGCCGTGAATCAGTGCTTCTTGTCCTTCGGCGGGTTCGGGTCGTTGCCGTAACTGTCGCTATCACGGATTTTGTTGTCCCGGCCATGGATGACAACCTCGACCTTCTCCCGTTTAGCTTGATCCCGAGCGCGCTCGATGGCTTCCCTCTGCGTGTCGGTTTTAAAGCCGACACGCTCCGCCCCTTCCTTCTTGGTCGCCCATCCGTCGCTATGCGGGACAACGTGAATGTCTTTTTTCTTGCTCATGTCAGAGATCCTCAGCCGTGATGTGGGTAATGTCTTTAGTGATGGAGCGCAGTTCCGCATCCGTTAGTGGCATACCCAACTTGTGCTTGATGTAGGACTTCGTTGCCGCCCGCGCCTGACGGTTCGACACGACCGAGTTCGCCACGATGCAGACGTTTTCCCAGTCAGGGTTCTTCTTCGACCAGTCGATGTCTTCAAGGCTGGCAAGCCGGTCGCGCCAGTTCTCGTCTTTCATGAGCTCTAAGCCGAGACCGCCCAGCGCGCGCAGCACCGTCGAGTGCGACACGATTTTTTCGGCACGAAGTTCTTGCGCCAGCTTGTGTTGCCCGAGGACAGATGACCAATCCGGCATATGTTCTGCAACCTTCGACCAGTAATTGACTAGCAGCGCGACGTTCTCGGAGACCTTGCCTTCCTCGCGACCTTTCAGCAGTTCGCGATTGGCGTCGTAGAGTGCCGCCAGCGTGAACAGCTTCGGCGATTTCGATTTCAGCGACACGCTGTCCTTGTCGGTCAGTTCCCGGAACACCGGCACTTCGTCCAGCGCATCGAGCGTAGCCGCCGAAATCTTGTCCCGCTTGTCATAGAGGATGTCGAGGGACTTCGAGGTCTTCTGCACGAAGCGATTCAGGTCCGAGAACATTTGCTGCACTCGTTCGCGGTTTTCATACGGGAACAGCAGCACCGAAAGGGTGTGGTCACCGAGGGCCGGGTTTTCCTTCAACGCCGCCGAGATACCGGCGCAGCGGTGTTGCCCGTCATTGATGATGAGCTCGTCGCCGAGCTTGAGCTTCAGCACCCCGAGGGAGCTGTCGCCGCCGTTCTGCACTTCCGTGTAGATCGGTTCGCCTTTGTAGGAGGC
>CAZOZD010000297.1:0-2805 GCA_964584195.1 uncultured Burkholderiales bacterium | reverse complement strand
GGCGCTCGTGGTCACTGGTTCCATCACCTGAAAGAACACCTCGTCGCGCTTGATCATGCCCAGTTCGAAGCGGGCGCGCGCCTCGATTGCGCCGTAACCGGTCTTGAGATCCTGCACTTCGGCCGCCAGCTGGGCATTGCGCGCCGCCAGGGCCTCGTTGGCGCGGTGCTGCTCAGCCACCTGGCGTTGCAGCTCCCAGACCCGCAACCAGCTGCCCTTTCCAAGCCAGAGCGGATATTGCAGGAGCACGATCAAGGCCAGCAGCCCCCAGGTCATCAGGCGCATCGGCAATCCCCGTCCGGGCATGGCCGCGCGGGCGGTTCATCCGGCGCCTGGGCGCCTCCCGCCTCTGTCCGTCGCCGGGAGGAGCTCATGGCCAGCCAACGACGCGACTCAACGGACCTGATTGAATGCATCCATGCCCGGATAGCGGGCCAGGCTCCCCAACTCCTCCTCGATCCGCAGCAACTGGTTGTACTTGGCGATACGATCCGAGCGCGACAAGGATCCGGTCTTGATCTGCAAGGCATTGCTCGCCACCGCCAGATCGGCGATGAATGCATCCTCGGTCTCGCCGGAGCGGTGCGAAATGACGCTGGTCCAGCCGGCGCGTTTGGCCATCTCGATCGCGGCGAAGGTTTCCGACAGGGTGCCAATCTGGTTCACCTTGATCAGGATGGAGTTGGCGACGCCCTTCTGGATGCCTTCCTTGAGTATTTTGGTGTTGGTCACGAACAGGTCGTCACCCACCAGCTGGATGCGCTTGCCCAGCCTGGCGTTGAGGTTGGCCCAGCCATCCCAGTCGCCTTCGGCCATGCCGTCCTCGATGCTGACGATGGGATACTTGTCCACCCAGGCGGCGAGGTAGTCGGCGAACTCGGCGGAGGAGAGTTGCAGGCCCTCGGCGGCGATGTGGTATTTGCCGTCCTTGTGGAACTCGGAGCTGGCGCAGTCCATGCCGATCAGCACGTCCTGGCCCGGTGTATAGCCGGCCGCGGCGATGGCCTCCATGATGAACTTGAGCGCTTCCTCGTTCGAGCCCAGGTTGGGCGCGAAACCGCCTTCGTCACCGACACCGGTGGCATGGCCGGCCTTGTTGAGCAGTTTTTTCAGGGCGTGGAACACCTCTGCGCCGCAACGCAGCGCCTCGCGGAAGCTGGGCAGGCCGGCCGGGAGGATCATGAATTCCTGCATGTCGACGCTGTTGTCGGCATGCGCGCCGCCGTTGATGATGTTCATCATCGGCACCGGCAGGCGCATCGGGCCGGCGCCGCCCAGATAGCGATACAGGGGCAGGCCGGCCTCCTCGGCGGCGGCGCGGGCGCAGGCCAGGGACACGGCGAGGATGGCGTTGGCGCCCAGGCGCGACTTGTTTTCGGTGCCATCGAGATCGATCATGGTCTGGTCGATGAAGCTCTGTTCCTCCACGTCCAGCCCCAGCACCGCCTCGGCAATCTCGGTGTTGACGTGTTCCACCGCCTTCAGCACACCCTTGCCCAGGTAACGCGTCTTGTCCCCGTCACGCAGCTCGATGGCCTCGCGGCTGCCGGTGGACGCGCCGGAGGGAACCGCCGCCCGGCCCAGCACGCCGGATTCGAGCAACACATCCGCTTCCACGGTGGGATTGCCGCGCGAATCCAGGATTTCACGGGCGACAACATCTACGATTGCACTCATTGCACAGTTTCCTTTCAGTATGCGCGCCCTTTTGAGGCGCAAATCACGGCTTGACGCTGTCTTCGACGAAGCCGTGCTGTTTCACCAGATGATCGATTTCATTGAGCGTTTCCAGGAGCGGCCGCATCAGGCCGAGCGGCCAGGCATTGGGCCCATCCGACAAGGCACGGGCCGGGTCGGGATGGGTCTCGGCGAACAGGCCGGACACCCCCGCCGCCACCGCCGCGCGTGCCAGCACCGGCACGAACTCGCGCTGCCCGCCCGAGCAGCTGCCCTGCCCGCCCGGCTGCTGCACCGAATGGGTGGCGTCGAATACCACCGGGCAGCCGGTCTCGCGCAGGATGGCAAGCCCGCGCATGTCGGACACCAGGGTGTTGTAGCCGAAAGAAACCCCCCGTTCACAGACCATGATCCGGTCGTTGCCGGTGGCTCGTGCCTTGTCGACCACGTTCTTCATGTCCCATGGGGCCAGGAACTGGCCTTTCTTGATGTTGACCGGACGCCCGGCACGGGCCACGTTCTGGATGAAATTGGTCTGCCGACACAGGAAGGCCGGGGTTTGCAGCACATCCACCACGGCCGCCACCTCGTCCAGGGGGGTGTCCTCGTGCACGTCGGTGAGCACCGGCACGCCGATCTGGCGCTTCACCTCGGCGAGGATGCGCAAGCCCTCCTCCATGCCCGGGCCTCGGTAGGAGGTTCCCGATGAACGGTTGGCCTTGTCGAAGGACGACTTGTAGATGAAGGGCATGCCCAGTTCGTCACACATCGCCTTGAGCTGTCCGGCGGTATCCAGGGCCAGTTGCTCGGACTCGATGACGCAGGGTCCGGCAATCAAAAACAAGGGTCTGTCGAGTCCAACCTCAAATCCGCACAGCTTCATCGGCGTTCCTTGTTCTTCAACGCGGCCTCGACGAACGACTTGAACAGCGGGTGGCCTTCACGCGGGTTGGAGGTGAACTCGGGGTGGAACTGACAGGCGATGAACCAGGGATGCGTATCGCGCGGCAACTCGATCATCTCGCACAGGTCCGTGCCCGGCGCCCGCCTTGACACCACCAGGCCCTTCGCCTCCAGCTCGGCGAGCAGGGTGTTGTTGACCTCGTAGCGATGCCGGTGTCGTTCGAC
>CAZOZD010000296.1:0-2835 GCA_964584195.1 uncultured Burkholderiales bacterium | reverse complement strand
TGTCGAGGTCGGCATCCTCGAACACCAGGATCGGCGACTTGCCGCCCAGTTCCATCGTCACATGCCGGATGCCGGCGGCGGCGGCGGCATAGACCTTCTGGCCCGTGGGGACCGAGCCGGTGAGGCTGACCTTGTTCACCCGGCGGTCGTTCACCAGCGCCGCGCCCACCGCGCCTGCGCCCTGCACGACGTTGTAGAGGCCCGGGGGCAACCCGGCCTCGGCATAGATTTCGGCCAGCTTCAGCGCGCCCAGGGGGGTGAGTTCCGAGGGCTTGAAGACGATGGCGTTGCCGAAGGCGAGCGCCGGGGCCGATTTCCAGGCCGCCACCTGGGTGGGGTAGTTCCAGGCGCCGATCCCCACGCAGACGCCCACGGGCTCGCGCAGGGTATAGGCGAAGTCGGCCCCCAGATGCACCGTCTCGCCGCCGACCGAAGGGGCGAGCCCGGCGAACCATTCCAGCGCGTCGGCAGCCGAGGGCCAGTCGGCCACCCGGGTTTCCATCAAGGGCTTGCCGGTGTCCATCGTCTCGAGCCGCGCCAGTTCCTCGGCCCGGGCGCGGATGATCGCGGCGGCGCGCTGAAGGATGCGGGCGCGTTCGACCGGCCGGGTGGCGGCCCAGGCGGGCTGGGCGGCGGTGGCGGCGGCGAGTGCCGCGTCGATCACGGCCGGGGTGGCGTGGTGCAGGCGCGCGATCTCGGCGCCGGTGGCGGGATAGACGACCGGCAGGGGGGCGCCGCCCGCATCCTCGAGACGGGCGCCGTTCACCCAGTGGCTGGCCTGCGGCTGTAGGGTCATGTCGGGATCCGGCTCAGGATGCGGGCCATGCCGTCCTCGATCAGGGCGGCGGTGGCGGCGGGGTCGGGCGGCTCGAGCGCCAGCGCTGCGTGCAGATAGGCCCCGTCGATCATGGCCGCGATCTGGCGGGCGGCGGCGGGGGCACCGCTGCCCAGCAGGGGCCGCAGGGAATGGCGCAGGTTCGATTGCAGGCGGCGCTGGTAGACGGCCAGCAGGCGCTTGGCCTCGGGCTGGGTCTGAGCCAGGACGTAGAAGTTGAGCCAGGCGGCCACCACCTCGGCGCGGAAGTTGTCGGCGGTGAACGAGGCGCGCACCACGGCCCGCGCCCGCGCCTCGGGGCCATCCGCCGCCGCCAGCGCCCCGCGCACCCCCGCGCCGTAGAGCGTCAGGATATGCCGCATCGCGGCGAGGAAGATCGCCTCCTTCGACCCGAAATAATGATGCGCCAGCGCCGCGGACATCCCCGCCCGCCGGGCGATCCGGCTGACCGTCACCTCGAGCGAGCCCGCCTCGCCGATCTCGGCGATTGTGGCCTTGATCAGCGAGGCGCGTCGTATAGGCTCCATCCCCAGCCTGGGCATCGAAAAATCCTGCGAAACGGGTTGCCCGGAGAGGTATCAGGTTGTTTATTGATCCGTCAATCAACAACGAACGACAGGGAGACCGCACCATGACTGCCACCCGCGCGCTCGCGCTGACCGCCGCGCTGGCCCTGGCCGCGCCGGCCGCCGCCAACTGCGATCGCGTCCGCTTCTCGGACGTGGGCTGGACCGACATCACCGCCACGACGGCGGTGGCCACCACGATCCTGAACGCACTCGGCTACGAGACCGAGGTGCTGATCCTGTCGGTGCCCGTGACCTATACCTCGCTCGCCAGCGGCAATATCGACGTGTTCCTGGGCAACTGGATGCCGACGATGGAGGCCGACATCGCCCCCTACCGCGAGGCAGGGACAGTGGACACGGTGCGCACCAACCTCGTGGGCGCGAAATACACGCTGGCCGCCAACCGCCATGCCGCGGCGCTGGGGATCGCGAGCTTCGCCGACATCGCGACCCACCGCGAGGCGCTCGCGGGCCGCATCTACGGGATCGAGCCGGGCAACGACGGCAACCGCCTGATCCTCGACATGATCGCGGCCGATGCGTTCGGCCTGGGCGGTTTCGAACTGGTCGAATCCTCCGAACAGGGGATGCTGGCGCAGGTGGCGCGGGCCGGTGATCTTCCTGGGATGGGAGCCGCATCCGATGAACGCCAATTTCGAGATGGTCTATCTGTCGGAGGGCGACGACTGGTTCGGGCCCGATTTCGGCGGCGCCGAGGTGCGGACCAACACCCGCGCGGGCTATGTGGCCGAATGTCCCAACGTGGGCCGCTTCCTGCAGAATCTGGAATTCACCCTGGCGCTCGAGAACGAGATCATGGGCGCGATCCTCAACGACGGGGCCGAGCCCGAGGCGGCGGCGCGCGCCTGGCTGGCCGCCAATCCCGGTGTGATCGAACCCTGGCTGGCGGGTGTGACCACGCGCGACGGGGGCGATGCGCTGGCGGCCGTACGGGCGGCGCTGAACTGATCCCGCGGGGCCGGCTGCATCATGTTCGACCAGATCCAGTCGGCCATCACCGGGGCCAAGATCCCCGTGGGCCGGGCGGTGGCCGATGCCTTCGCCTGGCTGACCGACAACTTCACCGACGCCTTCGATGCGCTCGAGGCCGGGCTCAGGCAAGGCATCCAGGCGCTGCAGACGGCGCTGACCTGGCCGCATCCGCTGGTGGTGATCCTGGCCTTCGGCCTGATCACCTGGGCGCTGCAGCGGCGCGTGGTGCCGGTGGTGATCGTACTGGCCTGCGCGCTGTTCGCGCTGAACCAGGGTTACTGGACGCTGACGATGCAGACCCTCACGCTGGTGCTGGGGTCGTGCTTTGTCTGCATGGCGATCGGGGTGCCGGTGGGGATCTTCGCCGCCCATCACCCGCGTTTCTATCGCGCGCTGACCCCGATCCTCGACCTGATGCAGACGCTGCCGACCTTCGTC
>CAZOZD010000295.1:0-2852 GCA_964584195.1 uncultured Burkholderiales bacterium | reverse complement strand
GTGGTGTTGGTGGCCTCCTTCAGCTCGGCGAACAGGCCCTCGTAGTCGCCATCGATGCGTCGCGTGAGGTCGCCGTCGGACAGCGCCTTGAGCACTCGTGCGACGTCGTTCATGCCCCGCTCGCTGGTCTCCACCAGCTTGTTGATGCCTTCCGCCAGTTGCAGGAAGAAGCCTTCCTTGCCGTCCTTGCTCAGGCGCCGGCTGAAGTCGCCGGCGGCTGCGGCATTGACGAGCTGGGCCACCTCGTTCTCCACCGCCACCTCGGCGGTGCGGTCGCCCCATTCCACCACGGCACCGAGCCGCTGGCCCTTCTCGTCGATCACCGGGTTGGCCACCACCGTCATGGTACGGCCACCGATATGCAGCGTGGAGCTGAAGGTGGAGGTGAAGGACGACAGCAACTGGGCCTGGTGCGAGGGATTCTTGTGGAACTGGTCGATGTTGCTGCCCAGGAGTCGAGCAGCGGAGAAATTCGGCAACTGCTTGCGCATGTCTGCCTCGACGGTGTTGAACAGCTTCTGCACCGCCTTGTTCATGTAGATGATGTTGCGGTTGGGGTCGGCCATCATCACGTTCGAGGATACATTGTCGAGCGCGATCTTGATCCGCATGGCTTCCTGAGTCTGCTGGCGGGATCGCGCCAGGTCATCACCCAGGCGAATATAGAGCGATTTGAATGCGTCAATCAGGGCGCCGAATTCATCGTTACGCTGCTTGTCGACCACGATGCTGAAGTTGCCCTGCGAAATCTCGCGCATCTGCCCCGCAGTGCGCAGGATGGGCCCGGTGATCTGGCGCATGACCAGACGGGTGATCCAGATGCCCAGCAAAGCGGCGACGGCAAGCAGGATGAATAGCGCATTACGCAAAGCCCGATCGCGTTCGAGCGACGCATCGTATTCCTCTTTTGCCACCCGGCTTTGCAGCTCGATCAAGGCTTTCATATCGGCGTTGGCCGCGCGATATAAGGGCAGTGCGTTACGCACCGTATGCAAAGAGGCTTCGGTGTACTTGCCCTCGCGGATCATCGTCAAGGCAGGCTTGAGTCCTTCCTCGACATAGGTCGTGCGCTTGCCGATGAATGTTTCAGCCAGCGTCTTTCCTTCGGGTGTGAGGTAAGTCTCCAAGTAGACCTTCCAGATTTCGTCGATCCGGGCGGCGTTCTTGGTGATGTTGTCGAAGTGCATGCTCACATCGTGGTTCTGGTTGTGCAGCGCGCTGACCGCCAAGGCGGGGTCGTGCTGCAAGGCCAACAGGACTTGCTGCGAGTTGTCCCGCATCAGGCTATCGATCTCGTGCAGTTGGGCGACCGGAATCAGACGATCCGCATACACGGTGCGCAGTGATTCGCTGTTGCCGGCCATCCCCAGATAGCCGGCAGCCCCGATGATGAAAAGCGCCAACAGCATCAGCGCCAGCATGCCCCACAAGCGGCTGGCGATACCGATATTCGCCCAGGCATGCAGCACTTTGCCGAGCCCGCTGGCTGCAACCACCTTACCTTCCTCGATCTTGAGTCCCTTGGCCTGGCCGGCCTTGAACTGGGCGTAGACCTTGCTCACCGCCTCGACCGCAGCGCGATCGGGCTTGGAGCGCACGGACAGGTAGCCCGTGACCTGGCCGTTTTCGAAGATCGGCGTGGCGTTGGCCACCACCCAGTAGTGGTCGCCGTTCTTGCAGCGGTTCTTGACGTAGCCGGTCCAGGGCTTGCCTGCCGCCAGCGTGTCCCAAAGGTCCTTGAAGGCCTCCGGTGGCATGTCCGGATGGCGGACGATATTGTGCGGCGCGCCAATGATCTCGGCCTCGGTAAAGCCGCTGATTTCGTAGAAGTATGGATTGGCGTAGGTGATGATGCCGCGCGTGTCGGTACGCGAGACGATGAATTCGCCATCACGCATGATGCGCTCGACCCCGGTGACCGGCATGTTGACTCGCATGACTGCTCCTTGACTGGTTTAGCGGCGGGACGGGCCGCCCTCTGCGTTGCTCAGGATTTCAGAATTCTTCCCACTCATCCTCGTCGGCGGCCTTCGACTTGGGCATCGGCCGGGCCGGGACAGCCGCGCGGGCCGGCACCGGCACCGGACGGGAGGGTGGCGTGACAGCGCGACGCGGCGCGGCCAGGGCCGTGCCACCGGCCAGTTTGAACACCGACACCGCCTGCACCAGGCCATCGGCCTGTTCCTGCAGCGATTCGGCCGCCGCCGCAGCCTCTTCCACCAGCGCGGCATTCTGCTGCGTCATCTCGTCCATCTGGCTCACCGCCTGGTTCACCTGCTCGATCCCTTGGCTCTGCTCGGTCGAGGCCGCCGTGATCTCGCCCATGATGTCCGTCACGCGCTTCACCGCGTTCACCACCTCGGCCATCGTCTGGCCCGCCTGCTCCACCAGCTTGTAGCCGTTGTCCACCTTGTCCACCGAGTCGGAAATCAGTTGCTTGATCTCCTTCGCCGCCGCCGCCGAGCGTTGCGCAAGGTTGCGAACCTCGCCCGCCACCACCGCGAAACCGCGGCCCTGCTCGCCGGCGCGCGCCGCTTCCACCGCCGCGTTGAGCGCCAGGATGTTGGTCTGGAATGCAATGCCGTCAATCACCGAAATGATGTCGGCGATCTTCTTCGACGAGCCGCTGATCGCACCCATGGTGTGCACCACTTCGCCCACCACCTCGCCGCCGCGGATGGCCACCTCGGAGGCGTTCTGCGCCAGCTGGTTGGCCTGGCGGGCGTTGTCGGCGTTCTGCTTCACCGTGCCGGTCAGCTCGTCCATCGAGCTCGCGGTCTCTTCCAGGCTGGAGGCCTGGCTCTCGGTGCGGCTGGACAGGTCGGCGTTGCCGGATGCGATCTCGCGCGCCG
>CAZOZD010000294.1:0-2862 GCA_964584195.1 uncultured Burkholderiales bacterium | reverse complement strand
ATATCCAGCATGACGGGGCGGTGGCACAGGCAATGCGCACGAACGAATGGTTCAAATCCTTTCTGGGCACGATAGGCCGCATCCTCAGGCCCAGTGGTCGCATGTCCAGGCTGCAAGGGGATACCCTGCGTTTCGGCTATCCATCCTCCGGCCAGGAGGATGGCCTGAAGAACATCGCGCGGTTTTCCCATACCCAGGAGATCGAGGTCGAGGAGGTCGAGCAGGAAGTCTTTGTGCGCGAATGGAGCCAGACCCAGGTCGAAATGGTCAGCGGCGAGTCGTCGCGTGGCGACACGACGGGGCCGCATGTGGTCGACCGCCGGTTGCCCAACTTCGAACGGCGCCATCCGAAGAACGACCGGCGCGCTGGCAATGGCCATGACCGGCGGGCGAACGGCAAGGCCGTGAGCCATCGTCCTGCCGGTTCCTAGCCTCCCCGCTCGACTGCTGTTTCCTTGTGCTTGCCGGCCCCGGCTTGGGCACTCCTCGGCTGGGCACTACAATCCCCCACTTTGCCCGCCCTTGCATGCCATGAGCGATGACGACGCCGTCCTGCGCGCCAAACTCAATGCCGATACCGGCCAACTGGATTGGCGCGAACTGGAGCGCCATTTCGCGCGCGGCGTGGTGATCCGGGTGGCGGCCGGCGTGGACTTGCTGGAGGTCGCCCTGGCCATGGCCAGGGATGACGCGGCGACCCTGCGCGTCTGGCTGGAGGAGGGCCGCGTGGCCCACGCAAGTGCCGCCGAGGCCGGGCTCTGGCACGCCTCCGGCAGCCGTTTCTGGGCCGTGGTGGTGGCGCCCTGGGTGCTGGTCCAGGAAGTCGCCGGCCATCCTGACCGCAGGCCGAACTAGCCGGGTCCGCGCATGGCTCTCAAGGCAACCATCTTCAAGGCCGAACTCGAGGTCGCCGACATGGACCGCGAGCACTATGCCGCCTACAGCCTGACCCTGGCGCGGCATCCATCGGAGACCGACGAGCGCATGATGGTGCGGTTGCTGGCCTTTGCGCTGTTCGCCGATGCCGACCTCGCCTTCGGCAAGGGACTCTGCGTCGATGACGAGCCGGACCTGTGGCAGCGCGACGCGACCGGCGCCATTGCGCGATGGATCGATGTCGGCCTGCCCGACCCGAAGTGGACCCGCAAGGCCTGCAACCGCGCGGCGCGGGTGGTGGTCGTCGGCTATGGCGGACGCCAGGCCGAGGTCTGGTGGCGGCAGGCCGCCGCCGACCTGGCACGCCTCGACAATCTGCGCGTCCTCGCCCTGCCCCAGGAGGCCAGCCGCGCGCTGGCGGCCATGGCGGCGCGCGGCATGCGCCTGCAATGCAGCATCCAGGACGGGATCGCCTGGCTGACCGACGGCAACGCCTCCGTGCAGGTCGAGCCGATCCTCCTGCGCGAGGAGACGGGCTGAGCGCCCGCGTCCGCATGCGCGAACTCGAATTCCGGCTCCGCGGCGATTACGTCGCTCTCTGCGATCTGCTGAAGCTGGTCGGCCTTGCCGACAGCGGTGGCCAGGGCAAGGCCCTGGTCGCCTCCGGGCGGGTGCGCGTCGACGGTCGTCCGGAAACTCGCAAGACCGCGAAGATACGCGCCGGGCAATGCGTCGAGTGCGACGGCGCGCAAATCCGCGTCGACACGGCCTGATCCCCGCTGAAATCGGCTCTATGATGGCGGTATTGCCCACAGGAGAAGGTTCATGCAAGACGATCCCCTCATCCGCGCGACCCTGGTGCCCAAGGACGGCATGATCAAGCTCACCCACGTGATGTACGGCCTGCATGCCTTCAGCGCCCTGACCGGCCTGGTCAGCGCCGCCTTCATAGTCACCGCCTTCCTGTCCGGATGGCCGTCGATCATCGCCGTGGTCCTGAATTTCATGAATCGCAAGGAAGTGCGGGAAACCTGGCTGGACTCGCATTTCCGCTGGCAGATGCGGACCTTCTGGTATGCCCTCGTCTGGATGCTGGTCGCCGGCCTGCTCGCCCTGACCATCATCGGCATTCCCGCGGCCATCGTGCTTCTGCTGGGCGTCGGCCTGTGGGTGCTCTATCGTCTGGTGCGCGGCTGGAGCGCGCTCGGCGCAGAGCGGCCGATGCCGACCTGAGGAAGCGGTCGTGATTCCGGGGTTATGATCGCGCCAAGCCGACCCGGAATTTTCGCCTTCGGCGCCAACAGGAGGAGTTTCACATGAGGAACAAGGCAATTGCTGCACTGGCGCTGGCCATGGCCATGACCAACGGCCCCGCGCTGGCCGAGGAGGATCCGTTCGACAAGGCCATTCATGCCTACGGCTGCGCCGATTATCCCAAAGCATTCGCCATGATCATCCCCCTGGCCGAGAGCGGCCATGCCCTGGCGCAATACCAGATGGCGCTGATGCTGGAACAGGGACAGGGCACCGCTGCCAACCTGGCGGAAGCCTACAAGTGGTACGGCAAGGCCGCCGCGCAGGGCGTGGCCGACCCCTATTTCGCCCTGGGGCAGATGTATACCCGCGGCGTCGTGGTGCCGCAGGATGACATCCAGGCGTTCGCCGCCTTCGACGTTGCCGCCCGCCTGGGCTACGCCGTCGCCGGCGACTGGCGCGGCATGGTGGCGAACAGGTTGACCGACGAGCAGATGGCGAGGGCCCAGAAGGCCGCAACGGAACTGCTGGCCCGGCGTCCACCCGGAGCGCTCGACCGCATCCGCTGAGGATTCCTGCACAAAGGCCCGCGCGCAGGAAACCGCGATTCCCATGCAAGCGGGAATGACGGCCACTTCAGCCTCCGTTTCCGAAAGCTTGACAGGCTCCAGCCTGCCCTAGCCCCCCCGCCGGCGGTCCACCGCCCACACCGCCGCCTCCACGCGCGAGCGC
>CAZOZD010000293.1:0-2864 GCA_964584195.1 uncultured Burkholderiales bacterium | reverse complement strand
CCTTCCCCCAATGGGGGAAGGGGTGAAAAATTCTCAATGGACAATCTGGGTTCATATCGATTCAGTAACAGGGGACGGGTTACGGGTGACACCCGCCCGTCACTTCGTCACGCGTCACCCGCCACCCTGCAAAGGTTTGCCCCACAGATCATGCTCGTCCGAGCGGGTGATGCGCACCCGCACGAAGTCACCCGGCTTGAGGCCGGCACCCTGGGCGATGTGCACCATGCCGTCGATCTCGGGCGAGTCGGCGTAGGTACGGCCCCAGGCGCGGCGACCATCGCTGCCGTCGATCAGCACCGTCATCTCGCTGCCGCGCCGCTCGCGCAGCCTTTCTGCGCTGATGTCGGCCTGCACGTCCATGAAGCGGGCCCAGCGATCCTGCTTGACCTCCTCGTCCACCGGATCGGCGAGCGCATTCGCAGCGGCCCCCTCGACCGGTGAATAGGTGAACGCGCCGGCCCGGTCGAGACGCGCCTCTTCCAGGAAATCGAGCAGGGTATCGAAATCGTCCTCGGTCTCGCCCGGAAAACCGACGATGAATGTGCTGCGCAAAGCGATTTCGGGGCAGATGGCGCGCCATTGCTCGATGCGGCGCAGGGTGTCCTCGGCGGCGGCCGGCCGCTTCATGGCCTTGAGGATGCGCGGGCTGGCATGCTGGAACGGTACGTCCAGATAGGGCAGCACCCGGCCGCCGCTGGCGTTCACGCCCTCGGCCATGAGCGGGATCAGCGCATCGACGCTGGGATAGGGGTATACATAATGCAGGCGCACCCATACGCCCAGCCCGGCCAGCTCGCGCACGAGTTCCGGCAAGCGCGACTTCACCGGGCGACCGTTCCAGAATCCGGTCCGGTATTTCAGATCAACACCGTATGCGCTGCTGTCCTGGGCAATCACCAGAAGCTCCTTCACCCCGGCCCGGACCAGGGTCTCGGCCTCATGCAGCACATCGCCCACCGGCCGGCTGACCAGATCGCCGCGCAGGGCGGGGATGATGCAGAATGTGCAGCGATGGTTGCAGCCCTCGGAGATTTTCAGATAGGCGTAATGGCGCGGCGTGAGGCGCACACCGCCGGGCGGCACAAGATCGAGCCGGGGATCATGGGGTTGCGGCAGATGGTCATGCACCGCCGCCATCACCGCCTCGGTCGCATGCGGCCCGGTCACCGCCAGCACGTTCGGATGCGCGGCCCGGATCACCGCCTCGCGCGCACCCAGACAGCCGGTGACGATGACCCGGCCGTTCTCGCGCATCGCCTCGCCGATGGCATCGAGCGACTCGTCCACTGCCGCGTCGATGAAGCCGCAGGTATTCACCACCACCAGATCGGCATCCTCGTAACGCGGCACGATCAGATAGCCCTCGGCCCGCATCCGGGTGAGGATGCGCTCCGAATCGAACGAATTCTTGGCACAGCCGAGCGAGACGAAGCCGATCTTTGCAATGGGGGTGTTCATGATGGATGGGGTTACCGCCGTGACCGGCCAGATGGGCGCGACATTGTAACAACCCGGCGTCGGATCGCCACAGCATGGAGAAGGGGGACGGCAAAACTCAAGGTTCCGCCGGCGGCCGCCCGATGCTATGCTGGCCGGTCCGACAGCCCATCGCCCGTATCATGCAATCCATCCCATTCGATCCCCGCAACGAACTGGAACAGCTCCTCGCCCAGACCCTGAGCGGGGAGATGGACGCGGAGGCATTCGCCCACCGCCTGCTCGACCTGTCCGTATTCATGCCGGTAAAGGATGAGCGCCACCAGATCGCCGGCTTCCAGACCTCCACCCGCGCCGAGCCCCTGGTACTGGAGGACGACGACGGCAACCGCGCCCTCATCGTGTTCTCGGCGCCGGAGCGCGCCAAGGAATTCATGGCCGCGTTTCCCGACTACAGCGGCGGCCTGCTTACCGAGTTTGCCTGGATCCTGCGCCGCATGGCCGCCGACATGAGCATCGCGCTCAACCCCGGCATGGAGGCCGGATTCGACTTCGACCCGGGCATGATCGCCATGCTGGTCGCGCTCCTGCCCGAGCAGGACGCCGGCGCGCCGCAATGACCGGCCCGGCATGAACCCGCCCCACACCTTCGCCCGTCCCGATCGCACCAGCGCCCTGCCGCCGGTGGGCGCACCCTATTCGCCGCAATACACACGCTACGATGAAGGCGCGCGCTATCGTTACCGCGACGGCGCGCACCAGCTCAGCCTGTTCTGGCCCGCCCCCAGCGCCGCCGAGATCGCCGGGCTCGCCACGGCGGCCGTGGAATTCGCCCTCTACAGCGCCGATGCCGCGGCCTTCCTGCTCTACCGGGTGGCGGGGGTGTGCGAATGGTCGGACGTGGCATTCAACGTCCACCTGGTGCCCGAGGCCGAACGCGAGCTGCCCGAGGAGCCGACCGGCGAGCGGGCCCGCTTCATCCTCACCCTGGTCAGCGCCGACGATGGCCTCGTCAAGGCCCGCCGCCTGGTCTCGCTCGACAAGGTGATGACCCAGGCGATCCGCCATGTCATGCGCGAACAACTGGCCCAGCCCTTCGACCGCGCCGCATACGACCGTGCCGTGGCCGCCGCGCAGGGCCGCTACCCGGACGGCGACGCCATGGCGGCGGCGGCGGAGTTCATGGAAGCGGCACTGGGTTGACGCACGACTGCTGATGCTGACTGCCCCGCTCCGTTCCGAACTCGCCGCCGTGCTCGGCGGCGACCGTATCATCGACGACCCCGCCAGCCTCGCCCTCTACGCCAGCGACGAGACGCCGCGCGCATGCACCCCGGCGGCGGTGGCCTTCCCCATGAGCCACGCCGAGGTGGCGGCCCTCGTCCGCATCGCCCACCGCGAGGG
Organism: uncultured Burkholderiales bacterium; assembly: GCA_964584195.1. Classification (GTDB taxonomy): domain Bacteria; phylum Pseudomonadota; class Gammaproteobacteria; order Burkholderiales; family Thiobacillaceae; genus CAZOZD01. The sequence continues at coordinate 20 of CAZOZD010000293.1, read as the reverse complement.
CCTGCCGCTGGTGCCGCGCG
>CAZOZD010000292.1:0-2872 GCA_964584195.1 uncultured Burkholderiales bacterium | reverse complement strand
GGCCCGCACCCTGGCCGACCTGGCCGGCGCCGAGGCCATCACCGCCAGTCAGGTGGCGGAGGCCATCCAGTACCGGCGTGGCGCGCCGACCTGAACCAAAGCTCAAGCATGCGCACCGCCCCATCCCGCCTGGAACTGGCCCTCGAAGGCTGGCGCGAGGAAAAACGCGCCGCCTGGCTGTACCGCATCGTGTCGGACACGGAGGCGGGCTCCCCACGCCAGGTCCTGTTCCTTGAACTGGCGCGGGCCGCCGAGGACCAGGCGGCGATCTGGGCCGAGGCGATCCGCGCCCAGGGCGGCGAGGCGCCGGAATCCTTCCGGCCCGACCCGCGCGCCCGCCTGGTTGCATTACTGCTGCCGCATCTGGGCGTGCGCGCCATGCGCCGGGTGCTGGCGGCAATGAAGGTGCGCGGCATGGCCCTGTACAACCCGCCCCCCCTTTCCGGGGCCGACAGCCACGCCCGCGGCGAACGGCACGGGCGTTCCGGCGGCAACCTGCGCGCGGCGGTGTTCGGCATCAACGACGGACTGGTGTCGAACGCCAGCCTGATCCTGGGCGTGGCCGGCGCCCAGGCCGAAACCGGCACCCTGGTGCTGGCCGGCACCGCGGGCCTCCTGGCCGGGGCATTCTCCATGGCGGCGGGGGAATATGTGTCGGTGCGGGCGCAGCGTGAATATTACGAATACCAGATCGCGCTCGAACGCGACGAGCTCAGGCAATACCCCGAGGAAGAGGCGGCGGAGCTGGCCCTGATCTATGTCGCCAAGGGCCTGCCCGAGGCCGAGGCGCGGCGGCTGGCCGATACCCTGATCGCCGACCCGGACCGGGCCCTGGACACCCTGGCGCGCGAAGAACTCGGTCTCGACCCGGACGAGCTGGGCTCGCCCCGGGGGGCCGCAGTGAGTTCATTCCTGGCCTTCGCGCTGGGCGCGTTCATCCCCCTGTTCCCCTATCTGGTGCTCTCCGAGACCAACGCCTTGACCGGCACGCTGCTCGTCACCGGCATCAGCCTGTTCGGGGTGGGGGCCAGCATCAGCCTGTTCACCGGCCGGCGCGCCTGGCAGGGCGGCCTGCGCATGCTCGCCATCGGCGCGGGGGCCGGCGCGGTGACCTGGATGCTGGGCCGCCTGCTGGGCGTGGCCCTGGGCTGATCAGCCGGCCCGCACCTCGATGCGCCGGGGCTGGGCATGCTCGGCCTTGGGGATGCGCAGCTTGAGCACCCCCTGGCTGAACTCGGCAGCGATCTTTTCGCTGTCGAGCTCCTTGGACAGGCTGAACACCCGCCGATAGCGCGGCAGGCCGACCTCGGCGTGCGAGGGTTCCATGCCTTCGGGCATGGCAAGCAGGATCTCGCCCTCGATGGTGAGGCTGTCGCCATCCACGTGCAGTGCCAGCTTGTCCTTGGGCACCCCCGGCAGATCGGCAAGAAGTGTGATTCCGGCGCCATCCTCGATCACATCGACCGCCGGCATCAGGGCGGGCTCGGGACGGTTGGCCTCGGCGTTGCGGGCTTCATTCACATTGTCGGACATGATCGATCTCCTTTACTGGACCTGAATGCGGCGCGGCTGGGCGCTGGCGCGGCGGGGCAGATGGATGTGCAGCACGCCGTCGGCATAGCGCGCCTCGACCGCATTGGCATCGATGTCATCGGGCAGCGACACCACCCGCCGGAAGCGGCCGGAAAAACGCTCGTCGATATGCACGGTCGCAGCCGCCTCCCGGTCGGGCAGGGCGCTGCCACGTTCGCCGGCGAGGGTGAGCACGCCCTTCTCGATCTGCACCTCGATGCGGGCCGGGTCGAGCCCGGGCGCGAATGCGTACAGATCGACCGAGTTCGGTGTGCTGCCGATGTTGATGGCCGGAAAGCCGCCCCGGCCGACACCACGGATGCTGGGCGATGGGTCGTAGGCCTGGCGCATCTCGCGTTGCAGGCGGTCGAGTTCCGCGAACAGTTCGCGGGGAAACAGGCTGCGATGGAACATGACTGGGCTCCTCTTGGTGACTGGAGCCACCCGATGGCGGCCCCTCATGTCCGCAATCTGGGGGGCGTCGCCCCGAGTTCAAGATCTTGATTATGTGGATAAAGACCTTATGTACAGGTTTTGCACAGGAACTCGCCGACACCCGCCCGGTCGATTCTGACTCCGACCTGCGGCCCCGCCGAATGGAGCCCCCATGCCACTCTGGTTCGTACCGATCCTGATGTTGCTGATCCCCGGCCTGTCGAGCGCCCAGGCGATACGCGACAACGGCCTGGAAAACCTGCGCCAGACCAGCAAGGCATTCGCCTCGGTGGCGCGCCAGGTAGCGCCGGCGGTGGTGTTCATCCAGGTGGAAAGCCAGCGCGAGCTCAATGCCAACGCTCCCGAAGACCGGCTGTTCGGCGACGAACTGTTCCGCCGCTTTTTCGGCGACGACCTGCCCGGCCTGTCCCGCCGCCCGCCCGCCCGGCCACCACGGCGCGCCACCAGTCAGGGTTCAGGCTTCATTTTCGCCAGCGGCACGGGTGGGGTCAGCCACATCCTCACCAACCACCATGTGGTGGAACGGGCCGAGCGCATCCGGGTCCGCCTGCAGGATGGCCGTGAATATGACGCGCGCATCCGCGGTGCCGATCCAAAATCCGATGTCGCGGTGCTGGAGATCGCGGCCTCCAGCCTGCCCAGCCTGCGCTGGGGCGATTCCGCCAGCCTGGAGGTGGGCGAATGGGTGGTGGCGATGGGCAACCCGTTCGGCCTCTCGCACACACTCACCGTCGGCGTGGTCAGCGCCAAGGGCCGCAGCAGCCTGGGCATCAACGACTACGAGGACTTCATCCAGACCGATGCCGCCATCAACCCCGGCAACTCGGGCGGCCCCCTGGTCAAC
>CAZOZD010000291.1:0-2893 GCA_964584195.1 uncultured Burkholderiales bacterium | reverse complement strand
ATTCGATCAGAGTCAGCATTTCAATGTGGGCAAAAAGTCGGCGCGGGTGGGATGGTGTGTGCTGAAATCATAGCCTGCCCAGCGATGCAATGAACTGCTGGTCGAGGACTGCCCTGCTCAGTCGCGGAAGTTCTGGTACTGCAGGGGGAACTCGGTAATCGACTTCTTCACCAGGGCGATGGCCTCCTGCAGGGTGTCGCGCTTGGCGCCGGAGACGCGCACGGCCTCGCCCTGGATGCTGGCCTGCACCTTGAGCTTGCTGTCCTTGATGAGCCGGACGATCTTTTTCGCCAGCTCGGTCTCGATTCCGGCGCGCACCTTGACCGCCTGCTTCACCTTGTTGCCGGAGACCTTTTCGATCTTTTCGCGTTCCAGGCAGCGCACATCGACATTGCGCTTGGCGAGTTTTGCGATGAGCACGTCATGCACCTGTTCGAGCTGGAATTCGCTGTCGGCGAACAGGGTCAGCAGCTTGTCGGCCTGCTCGACGCGGGCGTCGGAGCCCTTGAAGTCATAGCGTGTGCCGATCTCGCGGTTGGCCTGTTCGACTGCGTTCTTGACCTCGACGACGTCGACTTCGGAGACGATATCGAATGAAGGCATGGTTGTTTCAACCGAAATGACAGACGTAGTGATAGGGCTCGCCGCTGACCTCGATGTCGAAGCGGGTGTGGGCGGGCACGGCGAAGGACTCGCCGGGACCGCAGTCCTTCCAGTCGGCGCCGTCGATGCGGTAGCGGCAGCGGCCGGACACGGTTTCCATGACCTCCGGCGCGGCGGTGTTGAAGGTGAGGCTGGCGGGCAGGATGACGCCGACCGATTTGCGGCTGCCATCGGCCAGTTGCACGGTGTGCGACACGCACTTGCCGTCGAAATAGACATTGGCCTGCTTGAATACGGTGACCTGGTCGAATTGAGACACGATTAAGCCTTCCACAACAGTTCAAGAACGATTTTGGTGACGAAGCCCGTCATGCCGAACGCGAGCACGAAGAACAGGGCCAGGGTGCCGGTGCGGCCGGCGCGCGAGCGCCAGGCGAGGTTGCCGATGATGAACAGCATGTAGAGCATCAGGGCGCCGAGGCCGAAGGTGACGCCGAAACTGGCGACCTGGGCCTCGGTGAAGCCGAACAGTGTGCCGGGCGAGGACATCGGCTCAGCGTTTCCGGCGCGCCTCGAGCTTGGCGGCGATGCGCATGCGCAGCGCGTTGAGCTTGATGAAGCCGCCCGCGTCCTTCTGGTCGTATGCGCCGGCGTCGTCCTCGAAGGTGGCGATGGTCGAATCGAAGAGCGAATCACTGCCGGAGTCGCGGCCGACGACGATGACGTTGCCCTTGTACAGCTTGAGCCGGACGAAGCCGTTGACGTTCTGCTGGGTGTGATCGATCAGCACCTGCAGGGCGCGGCGTTCCGGGCTCCACCAGTAGCCGTTGTAGACCAGGCTGGCGTAGCGCGGCATCAGGTCGTCCTTGAGGTGTGCCACCTCGCGGTCGAGGGTGATCGACTCGATGGCGCGGTGCGCCTTCAGAAGGATGGTGCCGCCGGGGGTTTCGTAGCAGCCGCGCGACTTCATGCCGACGTAGCGGTTCTCCACCAGGTCGAGCCGGCCGATGCCGTGCCGGCCGCCCAGGCGGTTGAGTTCGGCCAGCACCTCATGTGCGCGCAGGCTCTGGCCGTTGATGGCGACCACGTCGCCGCGGACGAAGTCGAGCGTGACGTATTCCGCCGCATCGGGCGCCTTTTCCGGCGATACCGTCCAGCGCCACATGTCCTCCTCGGCCTCGGCGTTGGGGTCTTCCAGGTGGCGGCCTTCATAGGAGATGTGCAGCAGGTTGGCGTCCATCGAATAGGGTGAGCCGCCCTGGCGGTGCTTCATGTCGATGGGGATGCCGTGCTGCTCGGCGTACTGGATCAGCTTCTCGCGCGAGAGCAGGTCCCACTCGCGCCAGGGGGCGATGATCTTGATGTCGGGCTTCAGCGCGTAGGCGCCCAGCTCGAAACGCACCTGGTCGTTGCCCTTGCCGGTGGCGCCGTGGCTGATGGCGTCGGCGCCGGTGGCGTTGACGATCTCGATCAGGCGCTTGGCGATCAGCGGCCGGGCAATGGAGGTGCCGAGCAGGTATTCGCCCTCGTACACGGTATTGGCGCGGAACATGGGAAAGACGAAATCGCGCACGAATTCCTCGCGCAGGTCGTCGATGTAGATGTGTTCCGGCTGGATGCCGAACTGGAGCGCCTTGGCGCGGGCGGGTTCGAGTTCCTCGCCCTGGCCCAGGTCGGCGGTGAAGGTGACGACCTCGCACCGGTAGGTGTCCTGCAACCATTTCAGGATGACCGAGGTATCCAGCCCGCCGGAATAGGCGAGCACAACGCGCTTGATGTCACTCATGGGAATGTATGTGGGGGGTGGATGATCAGTGGGTGGGGCCTTCGACGGCATGGACCTCGCCGGGGAAATCACCGACCCGCAACAGCGACAGGTCGGTCTTCTCGCTCACGTGCTCGATCTCGATGCCGATCACCCGGCCGTCCTCGCTCAGGTGGACGACGACGCCTTCCTGGGCTTCCCAGGTGTGCGTGGGGTCTTCCGGTGCGAGTTCGAGATAGAGCGAGTCCATCTCCTTCAGGTAGGCGAGGTTCATGGTGTGCTCAGTTTTCGATGCGGCCGAGGAGCAAATACTCCATCAAGGCCTTCTGGGTGTGCAGCCTGTTTTGGCTTCGGCCGCTCGCGTGCGCGAGCTTAACTTCCGCTTTGCGGAAGTTAGCCTGCGCCGAAATCGATTGCACGCTCACTTCGATCTGTCCTCGATGCGGCCGAGGAGCAAATATTCCATCAGCGCCTTCTGGGTGTGCAGCCTGTTTTGGCTTCGGCCGCTCGCGTGCGCGAGCTTAA
>CAZOZD010000290.1:0-2900 GCA_964584195.1 uncultured Burkholderiales bacterium | reverse complement strand
CTTCCCCGTATTCCCGCCACGTCACGCCGTCCACGCCCACCGCCGCTGTCCGGTTTGCCCCGGGCGGAGTTTCTGCAGGCCCTCGACGATCACCCGCTCGCCCGCCGTGAGGCCCGCCTCGATGATCCAGTCGCCCCCCGCCAGGCCGCCGGTCTTGACCGGACGCGGTTCGACCTGTCCCTGGGCGTTGACCAGCATCACCATCTGCCCCTGCGGCCCTGCCAGCACTGCGCGTTGCGGCACGGCGATGGCTTCGGTCACCCGGGCCACGGGCAGGCGCACCCGCACGAACTGGCCGGGCAGCAGGTCATGGCGCGGGTTGGGGAATTCGGCCTTGAGCGCCACCGAGCCGGTGGCCGGGTCGACCACGGCGTCGGTGAACACCAGCCGGCCGGGGCGCGAGTACAGGTGGCCGCTGTCGAGGATCAGGCGCACTTCGGCGTTTGCCGCATCCCGCCGGGCGGCGGCACGCAAACGCAGGAAATCGGCGCTGGACTGGGAAAAATTCACCCAGATCGGATCCATCTGTTCGATTCTGGCCAGCGGCGTGGCCTCGCCGCGCCCTACCAGGGCGCCTTCGCTTGCCAGTGCGCGACCGATGCGGCCGGCGATGGGGGCGATTACCGTGGCATGCGACAGATCGATCTCGGCCCGGGTGAGCGCGGCGCGCGCCGCCGCCACCTCGGCCGCGGCGAGCTTGTCCTGGGCGCTGGCCTGATCCAGTTCCTGACGGCTCACCGCGCGGGACTCCACCAGGGCCTGCATCCGCTCCAGGGTCTGGGCGGCGATCACCCGGTTGGCCTCGGCGCGCGCCAGGCTTGCCCGGGCAGACTCCAGCTGGGCCTGCAGGGTGCGTGGGTCGATGCGGAACAGCGGCGTGCCGGCCTTGACCTCGCTGCCTTCCGTGAACAGACGTTTTTCCAGGATGCCTTCTACCCGGGCGCGCACCTCGGCCTCGCGGATCGATTGCAGGCGGCCGGGCAGTTCGACGCTGCGCTCGATGTCGCGCGCGGCGACTGTGACCACCTCAACTTCCATGGCCGGCATGCCGGCGCCCGGGCCGGGTGGGGGCGGGGGTTCCTGGCCGCCGCAGGCGGTGATGAGCCACGGCAGCGAGGCGAGGAGGAGGGTGGGGAGGGGAGCGGGAAGCCGCATTGGACTCAGCACGATCAGGTCTCCTGGGCCGCGGGCGCGAAGGCCCGCATGAAGGTATGGACGAGGACACTGGCGCGGGCTGGATCGCCATCGCCGGATTTGCCGGCGCCATGCATCACGCGCATGTGCTCGAAGCCGGTGAGCATGGAGAGAAACACATCGGCCGCGTATGCAGGGTCGGGACAATCGAGTTCGCCCCGGGCATGGGCCGTGGCAAATGCATCGCTCAGGGTCTGGTGCGCCCGGCCGGCACCGATCCCGAACACCTGCCGCACCTCGTCCGGGAAGCGCGGCGCCTCCGCGAGCAGCATGCGCTTGAATGCGATGCCATCGGCGGCGAACAGGCGCGTCCGGGCGGCCTCGGCGAAGCGGGTCAGGCGGCTGGCCAGATCGAGTCCGGACGCGGCCTCGTTGAATGCCAGCATGATGCCATCGGCCATCTCGCGCACCACCTCGGTGAACAGGATCGGCTTGCTGTCGAAATGGTTGTACAGGGTCTGCTTGGCCACCCCGGCGCGGCGGGCGATGGCCTCCATGCGGGCGCCATAGCCCTGCTCGATGAATTCGGCATGGGCTGCGGCGAGGATCTGGGCTCGGGTGTCCGGACTGGTCATGCGGTTGGGCTGGATCGGAATGGACTGGACGGTCCAGTCTAGTCCGGAGTCGATCAAAGCGCCAGAGTATATTCAGCCGGGATTTCAGCGTGGGTCAGTGGCGTGGCAGGATTCAGATCAGGCCGGGGATGACCTGTTTGCTGGCGGCGACGGCGATGATGTAGGCGAACACGGCCAGCGCGGCGATGAATGCCTTGAGGCGGCCGGTGCGGCTGGGGGCGCGGCGCAGCGCCAGGCTGCCCAGGACGATGTAGGCGAGGAGCCCGGCGATCTTGGCCATGAGCCAGGGCTGGAGGAGTGGATTGCCCCAGGCCATGTAGACGAGGCCGATGGCGGTGGCGAGCAGCACGGTGTCGTTGAGGTGCGGCACGATGCGCACCCAGCGCCGGTCGAGGCGGGCCGGGGCGGCGAGCATCCAGAATCCGCGCAGCAGGAACAGGGCCAGGGTGATGTATACCGTGGTGATGTGCAGGTGCTTGAGTGCGGTGTACATGGCGGTGCGTATCCGGCGCTCAGCGACCGTTGGCGCGGTCGTAGATCTCTTCCTCGAATTCCTTCAGGGCCTCGGCGGCCACGCCGATCTCCTCCAGGGCGCGGCTGCGGTGGGCCTCCCAGCCGTGGTCATCCTTCATGGCATGGACGTTGTAGATGTGGGTGGCGACCTGCAGGATGGCGATCAGGGTGGCGGCCTTGTCCTCGACGTTGATGGGTTCGTGCCACCAGCGGATGGCCTGGCATACATAGTCGGGCATGTGCCAGTGGCGGGCGCAAAAGTAGCCGACCACGGCGTGGTCGGTGTTGAACTTGCGGTCTTCCTCGACGAGGTCGGGCCAGATGTAGCCTTCGGCGGTGGTGAACGGCCAGACGTATTTCTCGATGTGCTGGACCAGGATGGGTACGCCGCAGTCGACGAACAGGCCGGCGAGCTGGGCGTGCTCGGGGAACACGTTGCATACCGTGCGCTGGCGCCAGGCGATGGTGGCGGCGTAGTTGGCGATCTCGTTGGCGCGTTCCCAGAACCATGGATAGAAGGGCGATTCGCCGTAGATCGCCGACTGGATGGACAGCCCGCGGGCGAGCTCGGCCACGGTTTTCAGGCCGACGATGGACATGGCCTGGGCGATCGTTTCC
>CAZOZD010000289.1:0-2913 GCA_964584195.1 uncultured Burkholderiales bacterium | reverse complement strand
GCTACGAGGACGCGAGCCTCTACCCCGCGCTCCTCCTCGGCGGCCAGGCGGCGCAGGCGACCGGCGGCGTCCTCACGACCGCGCGGCCGCGGCTCGGCACCTCGTTCCAGCCGCTCTACAACGGCCGCCACACCTACATCTACGCCGCCGCCATACGCCACCCCGAGGACGAAGGCCGGGTGGTGGGCGGCATCGGCATCGTGTTCGATGCCGAACCGCAGTTCACCGCCATGTTGCGCGACGCCCTGCCGCGCAACGAAGGCGGCGAGATTCCCGCCGGCTGCTTCGGCGTGTTCGCCGGCCGCGACAGGCGGGTGATCGCCGCCTCGCGCGAAGACATGCGGCCGGGCGAACTGCTCGATCTGGACGACAGTTTCTTCCAGCTGGGCGGCGGCCAGCGGGAAGTGTCCGCGATCGTCGCCTTTCAAGGCCGCTACCACGCCGTCGGCGCCCGCCTGTCGAGCGGTTACCGCGAATACAAGGGCGAGATCGACCGCTACCGCAACGACGTCATCGCCCTCGTGTTCATGCCCCTGGGCGAATCCATCCGCGCCAGCGAAGCTCTACCGCCGCCCCGCGGCCGCATGCGTTCCCGGCGCGCCGCCGTGCCCTCCGGTCAGGGCGAGACCCTGGAGATCGCCACATTCCACGTCGGCGAACACTGGTTCGGCGTGCCCACCGGCCAGGTCGTGGAGGCGCTCGACGCCAGCGCCATCACCAGCGTCCCCGGCGCCAGCTCGCACATGCTCGGCTACACCCTGTTCCAGGGCAATGTCATGCCGGTGGTCAGCCTGCGCGAATTGCTGCGCGGCCTGCCCGGCGCGGAAGCGCACGTCGCCGAACGCCAGATCGTGGTCATCCGCGACGGCGAGGAGGGCGACTGCCTCGGTCTACTGGTCGATGCACTGGGCGAGATTCCGGAAGTGCCGATCAGCGACGTGGAAAAGATCTCCACCATGCTCGCCGGCGACAACCTGCTCGCGGAAAGCATCGTCAAGCACAGCGACGGCGAAAACGGCAGCGAAATGCTGGTCGTGCTCTCCCCCGAACGCATCCGCGCCCGCCTCACCAGCCTGCGCGGCCAGGGTCGGGTTTCCCCGCCCCTCACCGCCGCCTCGGTACGCCCGCTGGAGCGAGCCGCCACCAAGTGAGATGGCGGCGAGGCGGAATGCCCGCAGCCCCGGGCAACACTTCCCGCGTGGCTGTCAAAATGGCATTCCGCCTGCATCGAAACCGGGCAGGCCCCACTCGCAGTCGTAACGCACATCGACCAGATACAGGCCTGCGGCGGCGAAGGTCTGCGCGGCACGGCGGCGATCCCGCCCCGCCAGCAGCTCGGCGATCCAGTCCGGTGCGCGTCGCCCGAGGCCCACCCAGACCAGGGCGCCCACCATGTTGCGCACCTGATGATGCAGGAATGCGTTGGCACGGAATTCGAAGCCGACCAGATCGCCCTGTGCCCGGATCTCGACCTGGCGCAGGTCGCGGATCGGTGACTTCGCCTGGCATTCTGCGGCGCGAAATGCGGAAAAGTCCTGCACTCCGAGCAGATGCGCCGCACCTTCGCGCATCGCGGCGACATCGAGCGGCGCATGTACCCAGCCGACCTTTCCCGCCAGGGCGGCAGGACGTACCGGACGATTCAGGAGCCAGTACCGATAGGCACGCTCACGGGCGCAATAACGGGCATGAAAACCCGGATCGACCTCGCGTGCCCACAACACCGCCACGCTATCCGGCAAGCGGGCATTGACGCCGCGCACCCAGGCCGAAAGCGGCCGGACGCGTTCGGCGTCGAAATGCAGCACCTGCGCCAGGGCATGCACGCCGGCATCGGTGCGTCCGGCCACCACGGTACTGACCGGACCGGCATGGACATCGGCCAGTGCCCGCTCCACCGCGTCCTGGATCGCGCAGGCGGCGGGCTGGGTCTGCCAGCCGCAGAAGGCGCGACCGTCGTATTCGAGGCCTAGCGCGATCCGTACAGCCATATCACCCCCCATGTCAGCCCCGCCAGAGCCAGGGCCCAGCGGTCAAGCGCACGCCATGGCCGACAGTACAGGAACAAGGGTTCGGCCGGCAGATCGCCCGGATCGGGCGGCCAGCGCCACAGGCGGCGCGCCTCCTGCCCCCGGGCGCGACGGGCATCGATCGCCGCCAGGGTCAGGGCCAGACGCACCGTTGCCCGCTCCGCCTCGACCCCCAGGCGTTCGAACCTGGCCAGGATGGGGTACAGGCCGGAAATGATCTCGGTCGTACCCATGCGCAACACCATCCACTCCAGCATCAGCAACAGCAGGATCAGGCGCGCCATCTGCACGGTGGCCGCGACGACACCCTCGCGGCTGGGCGAATACTCACCCAGCGCATCGACCAGCGGGGCGCCCGGCAGGGCATGGGCATAGGCCACGAACATCACCAGGAACAGCCATTTGGTGCGCCAGAGCAGGTCCAGGCCGGCGCGAGCGCCGCGCCAGGAATTGAAGCCCTGACCGAGCAGGAGCAGGCCGGCAAGAATGGCAAGGCCGAAAAGATTCAGCCCCGGCAGGGCCAGGGCTGAGATCACGTAAAGCAGGATTCGCGCGCTGGGATGCACGCTCATTCAGTCTCGACGAGCAAGCGCGTGGCCTCCTGCTTCTGCTGGGCATCGCCCTCGCTCTGTGCTTCGAGCAGTATCTCGCGGGCACCTTCCTTGTCGCCCATTTCGAGGTAGGCGCGGGCTAGATCAAGCTTGGTGTTGACCTCCTCCCACAGCTCGGGATCGATCCCGCCGGCCGCCACTTCATCCACCGCAGGGGCCGGCGGAGCCACCATCTCGATCTCCTCGGCCTCGGGCAACCCGCTTTCCGCCACCGGCTCGGGCGCTGCGGCCGTGGCGCCCTCGCCCAGTTCCAGATCAATATCGGCGAAATC
>CAZOZD010000288.1:0-2914 GCA_964584195.1 uncultured Burkholderiales bacterium | reverse complement strand
ACCTGGAGCGACGCATCGTCGAGCGCGAGTCCGGGGTCGATGCGGCGATGGCGGAGCGTCTCGTGCGATTCGCCCGGATGACCCGCAACCTGAAGGGCAGCGGTCTGGACGAGGGGGCGTCCACCCGCCTGCTGGTGCATGCCGGCAAGCTGATCGTCAGCGGCATCGACCCGGTTTCGGCCTGCCAGAGCGCGGTGGCGCAGGCGGTGACCGACGAGGCCGAGATGCTGGCGGCGATCCAGGAACTGTCGGCCTCGCTGTTCTGAGTCTTCCAGGCGCAAACATCATGGCGCCGCTCACCCGCGCCGAGATCGAGGCCCGCCTCGACCAGTGGCTGGAGACCGAGTTCACCTTCCATGCCGTGGGGCCGGTGGCGCGGGCACTGTGCCGGCTCGACCGGGAGGCGCAGGACTTCGTGCTCGACTGGGTGCGGCGCATCGCCACCACCCACATCACCCTGGCGTTCAATTTCGCCCGTCGTGCCCCGGATCTGGTGCAACGGCTGGACCGGCGCGCGATCGAGGCCTGGGCGGTGGAGCTGTGCGACACCTACGACCGGGCCGGCATGTATGCTGCGCTCGCCGTGGCCGAACAGGTGGACAGCTACGCACGCACCCGCCAGGACCGGCGCGACGGCGCATTGTTCGACGACATCGCCGGGGTGCTGGGAAATTTCGTGCGCGGCTTGAGCGGGCGCCGGCTCAGGATCGAGCGCGGCGACGCCATCTGGTGCGATGGCGAGGTGATCCGTCTGCCCGCAATCACCGCCATCCTGCCGCGTGCCGCGGACAATTTCAGTCTGCTCAAGGCCAGCGTTGCCCTGCAATGGGCGCATACCCGCTTCGGCACCCTGCGCGTCGATCCGCGCCCGCATTGCGCGGCGCTGCCCGATCCGGAGCGCGCACTGCGCCAGTTGCACGGCCTGGAGACCCTGCGCCTGATGGCCCGGCTGGGCCACGAACTGCCGGGGCTGTATCGTCAGATGCAAGCCCTTCAGGCGAACCTGGGTGAATCCATCCCGGCCGGCTGGGATGGATTCGCCATACGCCTGCAAGATCCCGCCAGCACGATCGGGGACAGCCTCGCCCTGCTGCCCGCGGCCTGCGCCGCGGCCGAATTCACACCCTGGCAGTTCCAGGGCGAATGGCGGCCGGATGCGGTGGCGGCTTGCCGTGCCGCGCGTCTTGAAAAGGAAAAGGCGCGCTTGCGGCTGCGGCTGGCGGAACTGGAAAAGGAACTGCGCGCCCACCGCGACGCGGCGGGCCCCACCCGCTTCGAGGCCCGGGTCGAGGATGCCGCCGCCCGGCTCGAATTCGAGATCACCCTGGATGGCGCACCGATCGCACCCCCCGAAGGTGTGCGTCAGCTGCTCGCCTCGGTGTATCTGGATTTCGGCGAGATCCCGTCCGACTACCTGGTGCCGGCCGGCGATGGCGAATACGACCCGTCCCGCTACGGCGAGGCCGGCGGCGACCCGGATGCGGTCTGGCAGGGCACCTACCACGAGGAAGGCGCCCGTTTCTATCCGGAGTGGGATCACGGCCGCCAGCATTACCGCAAGAACTGGGCCGTGATGCGGGAAAAGGATGTGCCGCCGGTCGAGGACGATTTCTATCGCCAGACCCTGGACAGGCACGCCGGCCTGCTGCGTCACCTGCGCCGCAGTTTCGAGGCCATGCGCGACGAGAACCGGCTCGACAAGCGCCAGGCCGAGGGCGAGGAGGTGGACATCGATGCATTGGTCGAGGCGATCGCCGACGCCCGCGACGGTCGAGAGATGAGCGAGCGGCTGTTCACCCGCATGCATCGCGGCGAGCGCAACATCGCCGTGGCATTCATGGTCGACATGTCGGGCAGCACCCAGGGCTGGATCAACGAGGCCGAGCGCGAGGCGCTCATCCTGCTGTGCGAGGCCCTGGAGCGACTGGGCGACCGCTATGCCATCTACGGTTTTTCCGGCGTCACCCGCAAGCGCTGCGAGCTGTTCCGCATCAAGACCTTCACCGAACCCTATTCGGATCTCGTCAAGGCCCGCATCAGCGGTATCCGTGCCCAGGAATACACCCGCATGGGCTTCGCCATCCGTCACCTGAGCGCACTGCTCGGCGAGGTCGAGGCCCGCACCCGGGTGCTGATCACCCTGTCCGACGGCCGCCCGGACGACTATTTCGACGCCTACTGCGGCCCCTATGGCATCGAGGACACCCGCATGGCGCTGATCGAGGCGCGCCGTGCCGGCATCCACCCGTTCTGCATCACCATCGACCGCGAGGCGCGCGAATATCTGCCGCACATGTACGGCGCCGCCCGCTACATCATCCTCGACGATGTGCGCCAGCTACCTGCCAAGGTGGGGGACATCTATCGCCGCCTGACCCGCTGAGGCAAGGACGGCGACAGCGCATGGATTCGCCGCTCGTCGCGGTGAGGTGTGCGGGAATGAAACGGGCCGCCCGGAGGCGGCCCGTCAGGTGACGCGGCGGGCGATTACTTCGCTTTGGCGACGATCTCGATCTCGACCCGGCGGTTGGGGGCGAGGCAGGCGGCCAGTTGCTTGCGCGGCAGCTTCATGTCGCATTGCGCCACCGGCTGGCTGGAACCGGCGCCGCTGGTGATGATCACGCCGGGCTTGATGCCCTTGGCCACCAGATAGGACTTGACCGTGCTGGCGCGGGCCTCGGACAGCTTCTGGTTGGCGGCGGCGCGTCCGCTGGCGTCGGCATGGCCGACCACGCGGATTTGCTCGATCTCGCCCAGGGCCTTGATCCGGCTCACCAGTTCGTCGAGGCGGGTCTTGCCCTCCTTGGACAGGTCGCGGATGCCGGATTTGCCGAGCGGGAACAGCGCGTCACCGGACAGGGTGATCTTTTCAGGCGCGGCGGGTGCGGCGGGTGCTGCTGGCGTCGGCGCAACT
>CAZOZD010000287.1:0-2916 GCA_964584195.1 uncultured Burkholderiales bacterium | reverse complement strand
CGGGCGGCGGCTGCTCCGGCTTCCAGTACGGCATGCGCCTGGAGGAAACACCGGCCGAGGATGACGTGGTGATCGATTGCGATGGCGTCACCCTGATCGTCGATCCATTCTCCGCCCCGCTGCTCAACGGCGTGACGGTGGACTTCGTCGACAGCCTGAATGGCTCCGGATTCAAGTTCCAGAACCCCAACGCCAGCAGCACCTGCGCCTGCGGTTCATCGTTCAACGCCTGAGGGGATCGCCATGTGGGACTATTCGGAAAAGGTGAAGGAACACTTCTTCAGCCCGCGCAACTCCGGCGCGCTGGAGGAGGCCAACGCGGTCGGCGACGTCGGCTCGATCAATTGCGGTGACGCGCTGCGCCTGATGCTGAAGGTGGACCCCGAAACCGAGACCATCCTCGATGCCCGCTTCCAGACCTTCGGCTGCGGCTCGGCCATCGCCTCCAGCTCTGCGCTCACCGAGATCATCAAGGGCATGAAACTGGATGACGCACTCAAGGTATCCAACCAGGACATCGCCGACTATCTCGACGGCCTGCCGCCCGAGAAAATGCATTGCTCGGTGATGGGCCGCGAGGCCCTGCAGGCCGCCATCGCCAACTATCGCGGCGAGGAGTGGAAGGACGACCACGAGGAAGGCGCGCTGATCTGCAAATGTTTCGCCATCGACGCGGTGCTGATCGAGGACACCATTCGCGCCAACCATCTGTCCAGCGTCGAGGAAGTGACCAACTACACCAAGGCCGGCGGCGGCTGCTCCTCCTGCCATGAGGGCATCGAGGAGATCCTGATCAAGGTGATGGCCGAGCGCGGCGAGACCTTCAACCCACATGCCAGCCCGAAGAAGAAAAAGGCCGACAAGGCGGGCGGCATGACCAACCTGCAACGCATCCGCCGCATCGAGACCATCCTCGAATCGATCCGGCCGCAACTGCAACGCGACCATGGCGACATCGAGCTGGTCGACGTCGACGGCAAGACCATCTACGTCAACATGATCGGCGCCTGTGCCGGCTGCCAGATGGAGGCCATGACCCTGCAAGGCATCCAGCAGCGGCTGATGGAAGACCTGGGTGAGATGGTGCGGGTGGTGCCGTCGCGCACCGGCGCCTACGCCCGGGCCGCCAGCCACGTGTAACCCTCCCCTCCCCCGCCGTGGGGAGAGGGGGCAAAGCAAAGGAAACGTCATGGACGGCATCTACCTCGACAACAACGCCACCACCCGGGTCGACCCCGCCGTGGTGGAGGCCATGCTGCCCTTCTTCACCGAGCAGTTCGGCAACCCTTCCAGCCTGCACAGCTTTGGCAACAAGGTCGGCCTGGCCATCAAGAAGGCACGCATGCAGGTGCAGGAACTGCTTGGCGCCGAGCATGAGTCGGAGATCATATTCACCTCCTGCGGCACCGAATCGGATTCCACCGCCATCCTCTCGGCGCTCCGGGCCAACCCGGAACGGCGCGAGATCATCACCACCACGATCGAGCACCCCGCCGTGCTCAGCCTGTGCAGCCATCTCGAAAAGGAGGGCTACACCGTGCATTACCTCAAGGTGGACGCGAAGGGCCGTCTGGACATGGACGAATACCGCCGCCAGCTCAGCGACAAGGTCGCCGTGGTGTCGGTGATGTGGGCCAACAACGAGACCGGCAGCCTGTTCCCGGTCGAGGAAATGGCGGACCTGGCCAACGAGGCCGACGTGCTGTTCCACACCGACGCCGTCCAGGCGGTCGGCAAGGTGCCGATCCGTCTTGCCGAAAGCAGCATCGACATGCTTTCGCTCTCCGGCCACAAGCTGCACGCGCCCAAGGGCGTGGGCGTGCTCTACCTGCGCCGTGGCACCCGCTTCCGGCCGCTCCTGCGCGGCGGCCACCAGGAGCGCGGCCGGCGTGCCGGCACCGAAAACACCGCCGCCATCGTCGGCCTGGGGCTCGCCTGCGAGCAGGCCCTGCAACACATGGAATTCGAAAACACCGAGGTCAAGCGCCTGCGCGACAAGCTGGAGGCCGGCATCCTGGCCCGCGTGCCGCGCGCATTCGCCACCGGCAACGTCGACGAACGCCTGCCCAACACCAGCAACATCGCATTCGAATTCATCGAGGGCGAGGCCATCCTGCTCCTGCTCAACAAGTACGGCATCGCCGCCAGTTCGGGGTCCGCCTGCACCTCCGGCAGCCTCGAACCCAGCCACGTCATGCGCGCCATGGGCATCCCCTATACCGCGGCGCACGGCACCATCCGCTTCTCCCTCTCGCGCTACACCACCGAGGCCGAGATCGACCGCGTCATCCAGGTGGTGCCGGAGATCGTCGCCCAGCTCAGGAAGCTGTCCCCCTACTGGGGCGAAACCGGCCCGGCGGAAGATCCGGAAAAGGCATTCGCGCCGACCTACGCCTGATCAGGGCATCTCGAAAGACCCGTCACACGAGCGAAGGCCGGTGTCCAGATGCTCGAATTCCTGGATTCCGGCCCCGGATCGAGGTCCGGGATGACGTCGCTCAGTCCTTTTCCCCAAGCCTGCACCCCCGGCTCGAGGGGATGACGATGGCCCGGTGAGACGGTACTGACGCGCCTTGCCAAACAGGGGTGTCATAAGGGCTCCCTGAACGTCATTTGGCAAATCAGGCCGCCAGCGGCTGCACTTCTTTTTCGATCTTTTTCACAAGATCTTCGCCGGCCACCTTGATTTCATAGGCCGTCTGCAAATTCATCCAGCTTTGCACGTCGCCACCGAAGTAGCGCACGAGGCGCAGGGCGGTATCGACGGTGATGCCACGCCGTTCCAGGACGATGTCGTTGATGCGCGAGGCAGGCACCTTGAGCGCCTGGGCGAGCGCATTGGCGCTCAAGCCCAGGGGCTTGAGGTAATCCTCGCGCAGGATTTCGCCCGGATGCACCGGACGCATGCCGTTGGCG
>CAZOZD010000286.1:0-2952 GCA_964584195.1 uncultured Burkholderiales bacterium | reverse complement strand
TTCATCGAGGCGGCCATGGCGCGCGGACGCGAACTGGAACAGTTGCGCAATACCACGGAACAGCTGGAGCAGGCCCTGCGCATCGAGCAGAAGACCCGCACCGCCGTGGGCATCATCATGGAGCGCAAGGGCCTGGGCCGGCAGGAGGCATTCGATCTGCTGCGCGCCCGTGCCCGCGCCCGGCGCCGCAAGATCGGCGAGGTCGCCGAGGAACTCATCGTCGCGTTGGAGGATGTGAATCTGTCTCTGCGCGAACAATGAAGTCGGAGATGTGACAGAGGATATGTGACAGATATGGACACTCGCGCAGGGGATGGGATGGACCGCTGCGGTTGCCCGGCGTCGGCTCCACGCCGGCCGGGCACGTCGGGTCCCGCGCCGGTCAGGGAAGGATAAGCCATGCACAGCACCGCATTCGGAAGCTCAACAGCCGTGCGTGATGATACGGGGCCGCCTGTTGCCTGGGCGGCGGGCGCCGCACTGCCACCCAGGCTGCTGGAGCAGGTGATCGCATGCAGTCCCACCGCGATCATGATCGCCGACGCGCGGAATCGCATTCTGGCGGTGAACCGCAGCTTCACCCGCCTGACCGGCTATGAGGTGGAGGAAGTGCTGGGGCAAACCCCCGCCATCCTGAAGTCGGGCCGCCACGGTCCGGAGTTCTATCGCGACATGTGGAAAGTGTTGCAAAGCCGGGGCGAGTGGTCGGGCGAGATCTGGGACCGGCGCAAGGATGGCAGCCACTATCCCAAGTGGCTGGACATCACCGTGGTGCGGGATGGCCCGGGCGGCCCGGCGGCCTATTACCTGGCGTTCTTCAACGACCTCTCGGCCAGCAAGGTGGCGGAGGAGCGCATCCGCCTGCTGGCCTACCACGATCCCCTGACCGGCCTGCCCAACCGCCTGCTGCTCATGGATCGCCTCACCCATGCCCTGGCCTCGGCGCGGCGCCGCCAGGGCCACGTGGCGGTGTTGTTCGTCGATCTGGACCGCTTCAAGAACGTCAACGATTCCCTCGGCCACGCCGTCGGCGACAAGCTGCTGTGGGAGATCGCACATCGTCTCAATACCTGCGTGCGCGAGGAGGACACCGTGGCCCGCCTGGGCGGCGACGAGTTCGTGGTGGTGCTGGAATGCCTGCGCGACAAGGAGGACGCGGTGTTGATCGTCGACAAGATCCACCAGGCCTTCGAGCGTCCCATCCCGGTGGAGCAGCGCCCGCTGCATGTCTCGGCCAGCATCGGCATCGCCCTCTATCCGGAAGACGGCGACAACGCGGAAAGCCTGATGCAGAACGCCGACACGGCCATGTACCAGGCCAAGTCCCTGGGCCGCAACAACTATCAGTTCTTCGCGCCCTTCATGAATGTCCACGTGCGCGAACGGCTCGACCTGGAGAACACCCTGCGCCAGGCCCTGGAGCGGCAGGAATTCGAGTTGTACTTCCAGCCCATCGTCGATCTGGCCAGCGCCGACATCGTCTGCGCCGAGGCGCTGATCCGCTGGCGGCGCCCCGAGCAGGGCCTGGTCTCGCCCGACCGCTTCATCCCCGTCGCCGAGGAGACGGGCTGCATCGTGCAGATCGGCGACTGGGTGATGGAACAGGCCTGCCGGGTGCTGACCGGCTGGCGCGCCGCCGGCGTCCAGCCGCCCAGGCTGTCCCTGAACGTGTCGCCGCGCCAGTTCCGCCAACCCGGCCTGGCCTGCCGCATCCGCCATATCCTGGAGGCGCACGGGGTCGAAGCCGCTCAGATCGATCTGGAAGTCACGGAAGGCGCCCTCATGGAACAGCCGGACATGGCGGCGCGCATCCTGGGCGAATTGAAATCCATGGGCTTGGGCATCGTCATCGACGATTTCGGCACCGGCTATTCCTCGCTGGCCTATCTGAAGACCTTTCCCATCGACAAGCTGAAGATCGACCGTTCCTTCGTGCGCGACATCCTCACCGACAATAGCGACCGGGAAATCACCCTGGCGGTGATCGATCTGTCCCACAACCTGGGCCTGAAGGTGGTGGCGGAGGGAGTGGAGGAGTGGGGGCAGCTCGAATTCCTGCGCAACCACGGCTGCGACAGGGTGCAGGGCTACTACTACAGCCCGCCCCGGCCGGCCGCGGAATTCCTGGACTACCTGCGCGCTTACCGGGCGGCCGCGCCGGGCCGGGGCGGGGGGGAGGCGGCCAGCAGCCGCCCGATCACCGCGCCGGCCAGCATCAGCCCGAACAAGGGCGGCAGATAGGAAATGGTGCCGTTGACCGCGCGCGCCCGACCCTGGCTCACCGGCTCCGGCGGGCGCGGCGGCCGCGCCGGTTCGTCCGACCACACCACCAGCACGCCGCGCTCGATGCCGCGCCGGCGCAGGCGCTTGCGCACCAGCCGGGCGAGGGGGTCCATCTCGGTGTCGGCGATGTCGCTCACCTTCACCCGCGTCACGTCCAGGCGGTTGCCCGCGCCCATGCTGGCCGCCACCGGCAGGCCGCGGCTGTGGGCCTCGGCAATGAGCGCTACCTTACAGCTGAGGGAATCGATGCAGTCGATGACGTAATCGGCGTCGCCGGGCAGCAGGGCGGGGATGTTGTCGGGAGTGAGGAAATCGGTGATCAGGGTGAGGCGGCAGTCCGGGTGGATGTCGCGGATGCGCTCCGCCATCACTTCCGCCTTGGGGCGGCCGACCGTGGAGAGCAGGGCGGGCAGCTGGCGGTTGATGTTGGACTCCGCCACACGGTCCATGTCGGCCAGAGTGAGGCGGCCCACCCCGGCCCGCGCCAGCGCCTCCGCACACCAGGAACCGACGCCGCCGAGGCCGGCGAGAAACACGTGGCTGCCGGCGAGCCGCGCCAGGCCGGCCTCGCCGATGAGGATTTCGCTGCGCGCGAAGCGCGCCGGCACGCTCATCGTTAACGTGAAAGTCGCACGGCGACTTCTCGAAGCTCCCCTCTCCCGCAGGCGG
>CAZOZD010000285.1:0-2981 GCA_964584195.1 uncultured Burkholderiales bacterium | reverse complement strand
GCTGGAACGTCCATGCAGGCGTCTGGCTTTGTTGCTCCTCCTTGCAGGCCCCGGCCTGCGGCGTCGTCGCGTGTGGGCCTGTGGCCCATCCCTCGCTACGCTCGGGACCAGCACTGCGTGCTGTCCTGCGCCCTACGGACTGGTCGCGCCAGCCACCCGCCTGAACGTCCCATCGGGCGCGTCCAACTGCCGTTTCTAGGATCATTGACCTGATCCGACGCGCCCTGCGGGGTGACAGTTCGAGGTGCCCCGGGTTCATGCACGCGCGTTCATGCGCTACTTCACCAGCCCCCGCGCTGCCGGCGGCAGCGGCAGCGCGAATCCGTGCGGGTCATGGAAATCGGGCCGGCCGGGGGGGTGGCGGATGGCCCAGTAGCGGAGTTCTCCGGCTTGATCCTCGATGACGGCGGTGAGGGCGATGCGCGGATCCTGCCCCGTGGGCGGGAGATCGATTTCGGCGCGAAGCTCGATGCGGTCGGGGACAACCCGCAGGTCGATGCGGGGTGGGGGGGTGTCGAGCGGGCGCATGCCCTGGCGATAGGCATCGAATGCATAGGCGGCCCAGGCGCCGGAGGGGGCGAAGTTGTATTCCACGTAGGCGGAAGGCCCAGTCTGGATGAATGCTTCCATGCAGGTGTGGCGCCAGAGGCCGTCGCTGCGCCAGGCCGGGCCGGGCGGAGGCAGGCGCAGGCCGGCGGTGTCACCGCGCAGGGTGTAAACAAGGCGCAGCCGCTGTCCGGCGAGGGTGAGAGTGACCCGGATCGCCTCGATGCGGGCGCAGGGCGTGTCGGGGTGCGGCTGAAGATCAATGGCGCACGCATTCATGTTGGATACTTCATTCAGCTTCCCGTAGTCCGGATGCAGCACAGCGGAATCCGGGGCTTGCGCCGTCCTGGATGCCTCACCCCCCTGCATTGCGGAACAGTTCGAGGGTGCGCGCGCGGGCCACGGCATGGTCGACGATGGGGGCCGGGTAGTCGCGGCCGATGAGGACACCGATCCGGGCCTGTTCGGCCGGCG
The DNA here is from genome assembly GCA_964584195.1 of uncultured Burkholderiales bacterium. GTDB lineage: Bacteria > Pseudomonadota > Gammaproteobacteria > Burkholderiales > Thiobacillaceae > CAZOZD01. The sequence goes on along the minus strand of CAZOZD010000285.1, from coordinate 1,961 downwards.
GCAGGCGCCAGGGGGCGTGGATGAATCGGTCGGGCACGGCGGCGAGTTCGGGCAGGTAACGACGGATGAATGCGCCATCGGGGTCGAATCGTTGCGACTGGCTGACCGGGTTGAAGATGCGGAACCAGGGTTGCGCGTCGGTGCCCACCGATGCGCTCCATTGCCAGCCGCCGAGGTTGGCGGCGGCGTCGTAGTCGATCAGCCGGGCGGCGAAGTGGCGCTCGCCGCGGCGCCAGTCGATGTGCAGGTCCTTGACCAGGAATGAAGCGCTGAGCATGCGCAGGCGGTTGTGCATGTAGCCGCTGTGTTCGAGCTGGCGCATGGCGGCGTCGATGATGGGGTAGCCGGTGCGCGCCTCCTTCCAGGCCGTGAAGTGCGTCTCGCTCCCGGGCCAGACGATGGCGTCGAAACGGGGCTGGAATGCGTGTTCGGCGGTTTCCGGGGAATGCCACAGCAGCATCTGGTAGAACTCGCGCCAGATCAGTTCGGACAGCCAGGTGTCGGCCCCTTCGCCGCCGTGTTCGACGGCGAAGCGTACGAGCTCGCGGATCGATACGGTGCCGAAACGCAGATGCACGGAAAGATACGAGGGGCCCTTGCGCGCCGGGTAGTCGCGAATCGTCCGGTAATCGCCAATGCGGGCCTGGAAGTCGTGCCAGCGCGCCTGCCCGCCGGCCTCGCCGGGGATCACGCCGAGCGCGGCAAGGTCGGTGGCCATGAAGCCGAGTCCGGCAAGGTCGGGCATGGGCGCGGCGGGGCCGGGGACGAACTGGCCGGGCTCGACATCAACCGTGTGCGGGGCCAGGTCGGATGGGCTCAAGCGCGCAAGCCAGGCGCGCCGGTAGGGGGTGAATACACGATAGGGCCGGCCCTCGCCGGTGAGGATCTCGCCGCATTCGAAGATGACCTGGTCCTTGTGCAGCACGAGGCGGCGGCCGTCCGCCGCGAGCGCCGCAGCCACCGCCGCATCGCGAGCACGCGCATGGGGTTCGTAATCGCGGCCGGCATGCACCTCGGCCACGCCCAGGCGCGCGGCAAGGGCCGGGATCTCGGTGCGCGCCGTGCCATGCACCACATGCAAGCCGCCGCCCTGCGCCGCCAATGCGGCCGCAAGGGCGGAAACGCTGGCGTGGATGAATTCGACCCGGCGGTCGTGGCGGTCGGCGAGCGCATCGAGGATGTCGCGGTCGAACACGAATGCGCAATGCACCCGCCGCCCGGCCGCGAGGGCGTGGCTCAATGCGGCGTGGTCCGCAATACGCAGGTCGCGGCGGAACCAGACCAGCAGGTCGTCGTGGCGGGAGGCATGCATGCCGGCCAATGTAACAGCCCGCGGCCGATTCTGTGCAAACGGCGGGCGGGGTACAATCCAGCCATACGTTGATCGAATCGCCATGGAAAACGCCAATTTCACCGACCACTTCCTGATCGCCATGCCCGGCATGACCGATCCCAATTTTGCCGGCACGCTCACCTACATCTGCGAGCATGGCAGCGAGGGTGCGCTGGGGGTGGTGGTCAACCGCCCCATCGAGCTGTCGCTGGCCAAGCTGTTCGATCAGATCGGCATTGAGCTTGACGATGACGCGCTGGGCGGCCGGCCGGTGTATTTCGGCGGGCCGGTGCAGGTGGAGCGCGGCTTTGTCCTGCACGAGCCGCTCGGCGCCTGGAGCTCCACCCTGCGGGTGAATGACCGGGTGGGGCTCACCACCTCAAAGGACATCCTCGAAGCCACTGGCCGCCATGAAGGCCCGCAGCACCTGCTCGTCACCCTGGGCTATGCCGGCTGGGGGCCGGGTCAGCTGGAAAGCGAGATCAAGCAGAATGCCTGGCTGACGGTGCCGGCGCGGCCCGAGCTGATCTTTTCCATGCCGCCGGAGGAGCGCTTCGTCGCCGCCATCGGCCTGCTCGGCATTGATCTGGCCATGCTGTCCGAGGAGGCCGGACACGCTTGAGCGCCA
>CAZOZD010000284.1:0-2983 GCA_964584195.1 uncultured Burkholderiales bacterium | reverse complement strand
GGCGACGCGCCGCGCGGCGTCGAGCTCGAAGCGGGCCTTGTCCTGGTTGGCCACCGCCTCGCGCAGGCGTGAGTCGGTGGCGCCGCCCTGGTACAGGTTCCAGTTGAATTCGAGGCCAAGGCTGGCGGCCTGGGTGTCTACCCGGGTGCCGGCGGGATTGCGGTTGTCGCTGAAGCTGGCGGCCAGGTCCAGGGTGGGCCGGTAGCCGCCGCGCTGGCGGGCGATCTCGCGTCGGGCGATCTCGCTGGCAGTGCGGGCGAGTGCCACCGCCAGGCCGTCTTCTTCCGCCTGGCGTATCCAGGGCTCCATGTCGTCCGGGGCCGGCGCCGGGATGGGCGCTCCGGTGGCAAGGCCGCGCAGGCGCGGCGCGGGCTCGCGGATCATCCGCTCCAGTGCCCGCCGCCGCACTTCGAGCTGGTTCTCGGCGGCGATTTCCTGGGCCTGGGTGGCGTCGAAGCGGGCTTGCGCCTCATGGGTGTCGACGATGGTCGCCGCGCCCACCTCGAAGCTCATCCTGGCCTGCGCCAGTTGCTCGGCGATGGCGGCCTTCTGGGCTCGGGCTGTGGCCAGCGCATCCTCGGCTTCGAGGACGTCGAAATAGGCGCGCGCCACGCGCAGGGCGAGCTCCTGTTCGGCCAGCTTGAACTGCTGTTCGGCGAGCGTGACCTGCAAGCGCGCCTGTTCCATGGCCTCCAGGTTCTGCTTGCGGTAGATGGGCTGTTGCAGGGTCAGGGCGTAGCCGTGGCTGCTGTAGTCGCGCGAGCCGCCGGGCGAGCTTTCACTGGCGTTCTGGCGCAGGCTGGCGGACAGGTTGATGCTGGGCAGCAGTGCGGCGCGCCCCTGCGGCAGGCGTTCCATGCCGGCCTGCAGGGCGGCATGGGCCGCGGCGTGGCTGGCGTCGTTGGCACGGGCCAGTGCGTGGATGGCGGTGAGCCCGGCGGCGCTGGCGAGCGCCGGCAGGGGCGCGAGGCAGAGCAGGGCGGCGATCAGGGGCAGTGGGCGCATGGTGGCTTCGCGGATTTGAAAACGCTCAATAGGTCGGCATGGACGGATCGGCTTCCTTGGCCCAGGCATCGACGCCGCCGGCGAGGTTGATGACCCGGGTGAAGCCCTGGTGTTCCAGAAAGCGCGCCACGTGGTAGCTGCGCACGCCGTGATGACACACGCACACGGTCTCGCGTTCCCGGTCGAGTTCGGCCAGCTTGCCCTCCAGTCCGCGCATCGGCACCAGCACGGAGCCCTCGATGCGGCACACGTCGTATTCCCAGGGTTCACGCACGTCGAGCAGGAGTGGTTTTTCCCGGCCGGGGTCGTCCAGCCAGGCCTTCAGTTCGGCGGGACGCATCTGGCGCATGCCACGGCCTCCGCTCAGAACACGAATCGTTCCGCCGTGGCGGCGTTCTCCAGCGCCTGGATCGATGTCTCGAACAGGGTCACGGCCCGGCCTGCTCCTGTGCCGGGCCGGGTATACAGCGTGGCGCGCATGGCCGGGGCCTCGCCGAGCACGGCGAACAGCCGGCCGCCCGGATTGAGGCGCTCCATGTAGGACTCGGGTAGCACCGGGCTGGAGCCGGTGAGAACGATCACGTCGAACTTGCCGTCGCTGGTCCAGTCACGGGCGGCGTCGCCGAGACGGAAGCCGATGTTGTCGAAACCGTGCGCGCGCAGCCTGGTTTCGGCGCTGTCCTTCAGTTCGGGCACGATCTCGACGCTCACCACCGAACTGGAGGATGCGGCCAGCAGGGCGGTGAAATAGCCGCTGCCGGTGCCGACTTCGAGCACCCGGTCGCCGCGCCCGATCCCCAGGCTCTGCAATACCCGCGCCTCCATCTTCGGGGCCCACATGGTCACGCCGTGGCCGAGCGGGATCTCCATGTCGACGAAGGCCAGCGAGCGGTACACCGGCGGCACGTAGTCCTCGCGCCGCACCGTGGCGAGGAGGTCCAGCACACGCTGGTCGAGCACCTCCCAGGGGCGGATCTGCTGCTCGATCATGTTGTAACGGGCCTGTTCGATGTCCATGGCATTCACTCCGCCGGGTTCGATGAAAGGGGTCTGAATACTAGCATGCAGCCCGGGCTTCATGCCGAGCCGGCGGAACGGGTGTATCCTTGTCGGCGTCGCTAGGGGTCTCCGCCCTCATCGTGGAGTGAGAAATACCCTTGGAACCTGATCCGGGTCATGCCGGCGTAGGGAAGCGAGGCCGCCGCGCCACCTTCCTTACTTGCATCGAGGAAGGAACACCACCATGAACGCCAATCCCGAGTTTTTTGCCGATCGCGCCCAGGTCGACGCCGCCGCCATCGAGCCGCTGCCGAATTCGCGCAAGATCCACGTCGAGGGCAGTCGCCCGGACATCCGCGTGCCGATGCGTGAAATCAGCCAGGCCGACACGCCGACCCAGTTCGGCGGCGAGAAGAACCCGCCCATCTTCGTATACGATTGCTCCGGCCCGTACACCGATCCGGCCGCGAGGATCGACATCCGCCAGGGCCTGCCGGCCCTGCGCGCGGGCTGGATCGAGGAGCGCGGCGACACCGAAGTCCTGCCCGGACTGTCTTCCGAATACGGTCGCCAGCGTGCCACCATCGCCGAGCTGGCCAGGCTGCGCTTCCCCGGCCTGCACCGTCAGCCACGCCGCGCCAAGCCGGGCATGAACGTGACCCAGATGCACTATGCGCGCCAGGGGCGGGTCACCCCGGAAATGGAGTTCGTCGCCATCCGCGAGAACCTGCGCCGCGAGGAATATCTGGACAGCCTGCGCAGCTCCGGTCCACAGGGCCTCAAACTGGCCAGCCGGCTTGCCCGCCAGCACCCGGGCCAGTCCTTCGGGGCCGCCATTCCCGAGCGCATCACGCCGGAGTTCGTGCGCGACGAGATCGCCCGTGGCCGCGCCATCCTCCCGGCCAACATCAACCACCCCGAATCCGAGCCGATGATCATCGGCCGCAACTTCCTGGTGAAGATCAACGCCAACATCGGC
>CAZOZD010000283.1:0-2989 GCA_964584195.1 uncultured Burkholderiales bacterium | reverse complement strand
CTGCCTGGGCAAGAGCACCTACGCGCGCTGCGGCATCATCGTCAACGTCACGCCGCTGGAGCCCGAGTGGGAAGGCCACGTGACGCTGGAGTTCTCCAACACCACGCCGCTGCCGGCGCGTATCTATGCCAACGAAGGCGTGGCGCAGATGCTGTTCCTCGAATCCGACGAGGTGTGCGAGACCTCCTATCGCGACCGGGGCGGCAAGTATCAGGGCCAGACCGGCGTGACACTGCCCAAGATCTGACCGGATGCGCCACGCGTGCGGGGTACGCGAGGGGTACAATTGCGCCGCCCGGACCTCAATCCTTCACATGACTCCGGTACGATCCGCACACGCTGCATGGCCTCTGCCATGCCCTCCACATTCCACACTTTTCACACCCCACTGACATGCGCTTCCGCTTCCCCGTAGTCATCATCGACGAAGACTTCCGCTCCGAGAACCAGAGCGGCCTGTCCATCCGCACCCTGGCCGAGGCACTGGAAAAGGAGGGCATGGAGGTGCTGGGTGTGACCAGCTACGGCGACCTGTCCTCCTTCGCCCAGCAGCAGTCGCGCGCATCCGCATTCATCCTGTCGATCGACGACGAAGAGCTGGCCGGCTCGCCCGAGGCGGCCCAGGAGGCCCTGGCCAAGATCCGCACCTTCGTCGAGGAGATCCGCTTCCGCAACGCCGAGATTCCGATCTTCCTGCACGGCGAGACCCGTACCTCGCGGCACATCCCCAACGACATCCTGCGCGAGCTGAACGGCTTCATCCACATGCTGGAAGACACGCCCGAGTTCCTGGCCCGCTACATTGGCCGCGAGGCGCGCGCCTATCTCGATTCGGTGGTGCCGCCCTTCTTCCGCGCACTGACCCACTATGCGGCGGATGGCTCCTACTCCTGGCACTGTCCGGGGCACTCCGGCGGGGTGGCCTTCCTCAAGTCGCCCATCGGCCAGATGTTCCACCAGTTCTTTGGCGAGAACATGCTGCGCGCCGACGTATGCAATGCCGTCGAGGAACTCGGCCAGCTCCTCGACCACACCGGCCCGGTGGCGGCCAGCGAGCGCAATGCGGCGCGCATCTTCAACGCCGACCACCTGTTCTTCGTCACCAACGGCACCAGCTCGTCGAACAAGATGGTCTGGCATGCCACCGTGGCGCCCGACGACATCGTGGTGGTGGACCGCAACTGCCACAAGTCGGTGCTGCACTCGATCATCATGACCGGGGCGATCCCCATCTTCCTCACCCCGACGCGCAACAACTACGGCATCATCGGCCCGATTCCGATGGAGGAGTTCCGGCCGGAAAACATCCAGAAGAAGATCGACGCCCACCCCTTCGCCAGCCAGGTGAAGACCAAGCCGCGCGTGCTCACCATCACCCAGAGCACCTACGACGGCATCGTATACAACGTCGATACCATCAAGGAGCTGCTGGGCAGCAGCATCGACACCCTGCACTTCGACGAGGCCTGGCTGCCACATGCCTCCTTCCACGATTTTTACAAGGGCATGCACGCCATCGGCAAGGGCCGGCCGCGCGCCCGCGACGCCCTGGTGTTCGCCACCCAGTCCACGCACAAGCTGCTCGCCGGCCTGTCCCAGGCCAGCCAGATCCTGGTGCAGGACGCAGAGACCCGGAAACTCGATTTCCACCGCTTCAACGAAGCGTATCTCATGCACACCTCGACCTCGCCGCAGTATTCCATCATCGCTTCATGCGATGTCGCCGCGGCGATGATGGAGCCGCCCGGCGGCACCGCCCTGGTCGAGGAGTCCATCCTCGAGGCGCTCGACTTCCGCCGCGCCATGCGCAAGGTGGACGAGGAGTTCGGCGAGGACTGGTGGTTCAAGGTCTGGGGCCCGGACCGTCTGGCCGAGGAAGGCATCGGCGAACGCAACGACTGGATCCTGCACGCCCACGACCGCTGGCACGGCTTCGGCCATCTCGCCACCGGCTTCAACATGCTCGATCCGATCAAGGCCACCCTGATCACCCCGGGGCTCGACGTGGACGGCGACTTCGCCGACTGGGGCATCCCCGCCGCCATCGTCACCAAATACCTGGCCGAGCATGGCGTCATCGTCGAAAAGACCGGCCTGTATTCGTTCTTCATCATGTTCACCATCGGCATCACCAAGGGCCGCTGGAACACCCTGCTCACCGCACTGCAGCAGTTCAAGGCCGACTACGACGAGAACCAGCCGCTGTGGCGGGTCCTGCCCGAGTTCGTCGACAAGTATCCGCGCTACGAGAAGATCGGCCTCAAGGACCTGTGCGAGCAGATCCACGCCATCTACAAGGCCAATGACGTGGCGCGACTCACCACCGAGATGTACCTCTCCGAGATGGCGCCGGCGATGAAGCCGACCGATGCGTTCGCCAAGATGGCGCACCGCGAGATCGAACGGGTCGAGATCGACCGCCTCGAAGGCCGCATCACCTCCATCCTGCTCACCCCGTATCCGCCCGGCATCCCGCTGTTGATTCCTGGCGAGCGATTCAACGCGACCATCGTGCGCTACCTGCAGTTCACGCGCGAGTTCAACCAGCGCTTCCCCGGCTTCGAGACCGACGTGCATGGCCTGGTCGAGGAAATCGACAATGGGGTGAGCCGGTATTTCGTCGACTGCGTGCTGTAAGCGCAGGCTTCGCTTTGCTCCTTCGGTTGATCAACGATTCGACAACGTCAATTTACCGATTCGAAGCGGTGGCTACCTCCCACCCGATTTACAGCAGTTTACGGACTCAATCCCCCCAGCGTGCCTGGAACATCACACTGAACACGAAGGTGTACACGAACAGCATCAGCACCGGTGTGATGAACGACCACAGCAGGCCAAGGACCGAACCCCGATACCGGCCGATGATCTCGCGCTTGACCATCTGCCGGATCAAGCCACGCTGACGCCAGGGCACCCGGAACAGCTGAGCGAACGCCGCAATGAACCTGGATTCCTCGGTTGGACTTGTAGGTTTTGCACCCGGGCTCCC
>CAZOZD010000282.1:0-3008 GCA_964584195.1 uncultured Burkholderiales bacterium | reverse complement strand
AAGCCGAGCCAGCGCACGTCTTCCTGGATCGCCTCGGCGTATTCGGTCGACTCCTTCTCCGGATTGGTGTCGTCGAAACGCAGGTTGCAACGCCCCTGGTAATCCAGGGCCAGCCCGAAGTTCAGACAGATGGATTTGGCATGACCGACATGCAGGTAACCATTCGGCTCCGGCGGAAAGCGGGTGACGATGCCCGCATGCTTGCCGCTGGCGAGGTCGCTGTCGATGATGCTCCGGATGAAATGCTGGACGGGGGGGGCTGGATTCATGGGGGATCGGGGAATGGGGCGGTGTTGGCGAATAGCGGTGTAAAAAGCCGCCCGGACTGCTAGAATCGGGCCGGTCGATCAACGCAATACCGACGAAAAAGTATAGCACCAATGACCATCACTCGTTTTTCACTCGCCTTCATCAGCCTGCTTCCCTGCCTCGCCCTCGCTGCGCCGGCCAACCTGCAGGATGCCTCGCAACTGTTCCGTCAGGGCCGCCATGCCCAGGCCCTGGACCGGGTCAACAGCTTCCTCGCCACCCACCCCAGGGATGCGCAGGGTCGCTTCCTCAAGGGGCTGGTCCTCACCGAGCTGAACCGCCCGGTCGAGGCCATCAAGGTGTTCAGCGAACTGACTGACGACTACCCGGAACTGCCCGAGCCGTACAACAACCTGGCCGTGCTGTACGCCGCCCAGGGCCAGTACGAGCGCGCCAAGAACAGCCTGGAGATGGCCATCCGCACCCATCCCAGCTATGCCACGGCGCACGAGAACCTCGGCGACATCTACGCCAAGATGGCCTCGCTCTCCTATGACAAGGCCTTGCAGCTCGACCAGAGCAACCGCTCCGCGCTGACCAAGCTGTCACTGATCAAGGATCTGTTCGCGCCAACCGTCAAGACCGGCACGGAACCGACCCGGACCGCCGCAAGACCGGCCGCGCCGGCCAAGCCGACCGCATCGATGAGCGCCACGCCCTCGCCGGTCAAGCCGGAGATCTTCCCCGCCGCCACCGCCGCCGCTCCGGAACCCCCCGCCCCACCCGCGGCCACGCCGCCCGCCGCGACCGCCGAGCAGGCCCGCGTGGAAGCCGTGGTACGGGCCTGGGCCGCGGCCTGGAGCAACAAGGATGCGGACGCCTATCTCGGCCATTACGGCAACGCATTCGAGCCGCCCCAGGGCATGGACCGTGCCGCCTGGGAAAACCAGCGCCGCGAGCGCATCACCCGCCCGGCCCACATTCAGGTCCAGCTCAACGACCTGCGCATCCGCGTCGACGGCGACCAGGCCACCGCCCGCTTCCGCCAGCTCTATTCCTCCGACCGATTCCGCGACCTCAGCAACAAGACGCTCACCCTCGTCCGCCAGGGCGAGTCCTGGAAGATCGTGCGCGAGCAATGAGCGCCTGGACTGCCACGTTCGCGCACCTCGCCGGCCTGCTGCTGGCGCTGCTGCTGGCCAGCATGCCGCTCCACGCCGATCCGGGCAGCGATCCGGGTGCGCCGATCCGGCTCGCCGCACTCGACACTGAACGGCTGTTCAACTCACCCGACGCACTGCTCGCCAAGACCCTGCAGAACATCCGCGCCAGCCGTCTCGACACCGCCATGCAGGAGGTGGACCGGCTGATCGCGCTGCGCCCGGACTTCAAGCTCGCCCACCTGATCCGGGGCGACCTGTTGCTGGCCCGTGCCCGACCGCTTTCCACCCTCGGCAGTGCCCCCGCCGGCCGCGCCGGCCAGTCGCTCGACGACCTGCGCGAAGAGGCCCGGGTACGTTTGTTGCGCTACATCGACGAACCCGCGCCGGAACTGTTGCCCTTGCAATTGCTGCAACTGGCCCCCAGCCATCGCTATGCCCTGCTCGCCGATGCCGAGCGCGCCCGCCTGTACGTATTCGAGAACGTGGCCGGCGAACCGCGCCTGGTGCGCGACTATTACATGACGGTGGGCCGCAACGGCGTGAACAAGCAGGTGGAAGGCGACCGCAAGACCCCGCTCGGCCTGTACACCGTCACCGACAGGATTCCGCCCCGGCGGCTGTCCGATTTCTATGGCGCCGGCGCCTTTCCGATCAGCTATCCCAATGAATGGGATCTGGCCCAGGGGCGCACCGGCCATGGCATCTGGATCCACGGCACGCCGTCCAACACCTACAGCCGCCCGCCCAAGGCCAGCGACGGCTGCGTGGTGATCGCCAACCCCGACTTCGAGGACCTGGCCCAGTACATCGAAGTCGGCGTCACCCCCATCGTCATCGGCGAACGCACCCAGTGGGTCAACCGCGAGGCCTGGCTGGAGCAGCGCGAATCCCTGCTCGCCCTGCTCGACGCATGGAAGACGACCTGGGAAAACCGCGACGCTGATCGTTTCCTGCAACTGTACGACGCCCATTTCCTCAGCGGCCCCGCCGGGCGCGGCTGGGGCGAGAACAAGCGCCGCAACATCCTCAACAAGGACTGGATCCGGCTCGGACTGGAAGATGTCAGCGTGTTTCTGTATCCCTCAGGAGACATGGCGGTCATCACCTTCCGCCAGGACTACCGCAGCGACAAGCTGCAAAGCAGCGGCATGAAGCGGCTGTATCTCCAGCTCGACGGCAAAAACTGGCGCATCGCCCTCGAACGCAACCTTCCCGCGCCCCGCCAGGTCGCGAGCACCCGCCGATGAACACCCTCGTTTCAGGAATCCTCATGGTCATACTGCATACCAACCTGGGCCCCATCCAGCTCGAACTGGACGCTGCCAAGGCCCCCGACACCGTCGCAAACTTCGTCCAGTACGTACGCGACGGCCATTACGACGGCACCACATTCCACCGGGTCATTGACGGATTCATGATCCAGGGCGGCGGCTTTACCCCCGACATGCAGCAGAAACCGACCCGGCCGCCGATCCAGAACGAGGCCCATAACGGACTCAAGAACGTGGCCTACAGCATCGCCATGGCGCGCACCCCGAATCCGCACTCGGCCACCAGCCAGTTCTTCATCAACGTCGCCAACAATTCATTCCTCGA
>CAZOZD010000281.1:2799-3020 GCA_964584195.1 uncultured Burkholderiales bacterium | reverse complement strand
CATCCTGGTGGCCGAGGAGGAAGGCACCGATAATTTCGGCAATATGAACAATGCCGCCGGCGCGCTGGAAGCGGGCGCCCGCGCCGATGCCGCGATCGGCGTCTTCCGCCGCCATGTCGAGGCCAACCCGCATACGCTGATGCTGACCTGCTGCGACAGTGATGCCGGCGGCATGCAGGTGATCGGGCCGGGCCGGGGACAGCGCGCGGTGGTGGAAGGCC
>CAZOZD010000281.1:0-2775 GCA_964584195.1 uncultured Burkholderiales bacterium | reverse complement strand
AGCGCGATCGCAATGGCGCGCCACTGGATGGCCAGCGCGGCACGGCCAGCGAGGCCTGGGTATCGGCGCCGGATCGCGCGGGCATGCGCCATCCCTTCGCCATCACCTGGGCGACCTTGTCGGATGTGTCCGGGGCGATCCTGGTGCGCGGCGTGGGGCTGAACGCCAACCTGATCGCGCAGGCCGGCACCATGGACAATGTGGATGTCTATCGGCTGATGCACCGCACTCTGTTCGGCGGCACGCTGCCGAACTGAGGCGCGGCGCGTGGACGCGGCGGCGACCCGGTCCGGGCCGCCGCCGCGCCGGGCGCTCAGGCCATCTTCTTCTTCAGGTTCTCATCGAGCTTGGCCAGGAAGTCCTGCGTGTTCAGGTAGGGCTGGTCCTTGCTGATGAGGATCGCGAGGTCCTTCGTCATGTCGCCGGATTCCACGGTTTCCACGCACACCGCTTCCAGCGCGTTGGCGAAGTCCACCAGGTCCTGCGTGCCGTCGAACTTGCCGCGATAGGCGAGCCCGCGGGTCCAGGCGAAGATCGACGCGATCGGGTTGGTGCTGGTCGCGCGGCCCTTCTGGTGTTCGCGGTAGTGGCGGGTCACGGTGCCGTGCGCGGCTTCCGATTCCACCGTGGCGCCGTCCGGAGACAGCAGCACCGAGGTCATCAGGCCGAGCGAGCCGAAGCCCTGCGCCACGATGTCGGACTGCACGTCGCCGTCGTAGTTCTTGCAGGCCCAGACATAGCCGCCTTCCCACTTCAGCGCGCAGGCCACCATGTCGTCGATCAGGCGGTCCTCATAGGTCAAGCCGGCGGCCTTGTATTTCTCGGCGAATTCGGTGTCGAAGACGCGCTGGAAGATGTCCTTGAACTCGCCGTCATAGGCCTTGAGGATGGTGTTTTTGTGCGACAGGTACACCGAGTAGTTGCGCGCCAGGCCGTAGTTCAGGCAGGCGCGGGCGAAGCCCTCGATGGATTTGCGGGTGTTGTGCATGCCCATCAGCACGCCGCCGCCGGCGGGGAAATTGGTCACTTCCAATTCGACCGGCGCGCCGCCATCGGCGGGCGTCCAGGTCAGGGTCGCCTTGCCGGCGCCGGGGATCTTGGTCTCGGCGGCACGGTAGATATCGCCATAGGCATGGCGGCCGACCACGATCGGCTTGTTCCAATGCGGCACCAGGCGGGGCACGTTCTTGCAGATGATCGGCTCGCGGAAGATGGTGCCGTCCAGGATGTTGCGGATGGTGCCGTTCGGGCTGCGCCACATCTTCTTGAGGCCGAATTCGCGCACGCGCGCTTCATCGGGTGTGATGGTCGCGCATTTCACGGCCACGCCATATTGCTTGGTGGCGTTGGCGGCATCGACCGTCACCTGGTCGTCGGTCTGGTCGCGGTATTCGATGCCCAGGTCGTAATATTTCAAGTCGATATCGAGATAGGGCAGGATCAGGCGGTCCTTGATGAACCCCCAGATGATGCGGGTCATTTCATCGCCGTCCATTTCGACGACGGGCGTTTTCACCTTGATTTTTGCCATGGCCTTGCCTGCGCCCTGCGGGCGCTCCTCTTGTCACGGTCCCGCGACCCGACGCCGCGCCGGGCCCGTCCAGGGCTTCTTGAAGCGGGCGGACCATTGCACCGCAGCACGGCCCCGGCAAGAGCGACTTGATACACGCATTGCGTGTGTTCATGCGCGGAATGCTTGCACCGACCGGCCCTGCTGTGATGTGCTCCGGCGCACGGGGCAGGGGAGAGTTCCGTGCGACACAACCTGGGGCGGCAGGCACGGTGCGGTCACGCAACTGTGTCTGGAACCCTGTCAGACTTTGGGGCACGAACATGTCGATGACAGTCCTGGCTATTCCTCCCGCGGTTGCCCGGCTTTGCGCGACCGAATTGCTGACCCGCCTGCCGCAGCTGAAGGCTGCGACGGCTGGGGCGGAATTCGCCTCCGCGCGGGAACACGCGCATGCGCTGAAGGGGATGGCCGCGAATTTTGGCCTGACCGAACTGGCGCAGGCGCTGGCCGGTCTGGAGGCGGATGCGCGTGATCGCGTCTGGCCGCTGGATGGTCAACTGGCGGCTGTGGAGCGCGCCGTGGGCCCGGCCCTTGCGGCGCTGGCACCGCGGCACTGATCAGCCGACCCACCCCACATCCAGCGTCGCCACCTCGCCGAAGGTGGTGCCGCGCCGCATCGCCTCGCGGATGATCGGCCAGGAAGTGGCGGTCATGGTCAGGAAGGGCATCGGGTCCGACCAGGACCAGCTGACATCACGCGTGCTGAACAGCGTGGCCAACGCCGCGCGGCCGCCCGCGCCCCAGGCCGCCGTCAGCACAGAATAGGCCTGTTGCAGCACGCGCTCCGGCCGGTGGCGCAGCGGCTGCGCGGGGTCCAGCATGGCCGGCGCGATATCCTGCATGCGCCAGAAGTGCAGGCCGGAGGTGGTGCGCGGATTGCACTCGATGCCCCAGGGCCGGCCCGTGCTGTCCAGGATGAAGTCGAAGCTGATGAAGCCGGTCCAGCCGCTGGCTGCGACGAAGCGGGCGATCCAGTCCTCGGTGGCGGCGTGGTCGATGCGTTCGAAGGCGATGGCCACCGCACCTGAGAACAGCCTGCCGCGATACACCACGGTCGAACTGACCCGCCCTGCATGCGCCAGCGTGCAGGAGGAGATGACATCGCCATGGATGCGCCGCTGCACCACGTTGCCGGCCTCATCCGGCGCGGCATCCCCGGCGCTGAAGAAGCGCACGCCGCGCCCGGAACAGGAATGCACGGG
>CAZOZD010000280.1:0-3028 GCA_964584195.1 uncultured Burkholderiales bacterium | reverse complement strand
GTACAGGAAACCCGACCCCGACATGCTCGATACCCGCCCCTTGCTCGAATACAGTGATTTCCCGGCCCTGCGCCGGGTCTGCCTGACCACGCTCCAGGTCAACCTCGGCTACCGCTGCAACCAGCGTTGCCTGCATTGCCATGTCAATGCAGGCCCCACGCGCATGGAAATGATGGCCGATGAACTGGTGGCGCTGATCCCCGAGGTGCTCAAGGCACGCCGTCTGGCGACCCTCGACCTCACCGGTGGTGCGCCTGAGTTGCATCCCCGTTTCCGTGGCCTGGTCGAGGCGGCGCGTACCCAGGGCGTGCGGGTGATCGATCGCTGCAACCTCACCATCCTGTCCGAAGCCGGCCAGGAAGACCTGGCCGATTTCCTGGTCGGGCAGGGTGTCGAGGTGATCGCCTCGCTGCCCTGTTACCTGGAGGCAAACGTCGACGCCCAGCGCGGCCAGGGCGTGTACGCGCGCAGCATCGCCGGCCTGAAGCGGCTGAACGCGCTCGGCTATGGCCAGGACGGCAGCGGCCTGATCCTCAACCTGGTCTACAACCCCGGCGGCCCGCAACTGCCGCCCGCCCAGGCCGGCCTGGAGGCGGCCTACAAGCGGGAACTGCGGGACCGGCACGGCATCGTATTCAATCGTCTGTTCAGCCTCGCCAACATGCCCATCCTGCGCTTCGGCAGCACCCTGCTGTCCAGGGGCCAGTTCCATGACTACATGGCCTTGCTCAAGGCCAGCCACAACCCGGCCAACCTGGACGGCGTGATGTGCCGGGAACTCATCAGCGTCGACTGGCAGGGCCGGCTCTACGACTGCGATTTCAACCAGATGCTGGGCATGACGCTGTCCGCGCCGGCCACCCTGGAGGACTTGCTTGCAAGCGATCCTGATGGGGCTGAAATCCGGGTCGCCGGACACTGCTACGGCTGCACCGCCGGTCAGGGCAGCAGCTGCGGCGGCGCCCTCGACGGCGCCGGATGCCCGGCATGAATACCTGGGCCCGGCCGCGCCGCTTCGACCGCAACCTGATCGTCATCGGCGCGGGCGCGGCGGGGCTGGTCACCGCCTATGTCGGTGCCGCCGTGAAAGCTAGGGTGGCCCTGATCGAAGGCCAGCGCATGGGCGGCGACTGCCTGAACACCGGCTGCGTGCCGTCCAAGGCCCTGATCCGGGCCGCCCGCCTGCTCGCCGACCTGCGCCGGGCGGGTGAATTCGGCCTCACCATCGGGCCGGTGTGTGCCGATTTCGCAGCGGTGATGGAGCGGGTGCGTGCGGTGATCCGCCAGGTCGAACCGCACGATTCGGTGGAACGCTACACCGGCCTGGGCGTCGAGGTGATCCACGGCCAGGCCCGGCTGGTGTCGCCCTGGACGGTGGCGATCGACACCGACAGCGGCCCGCGTCAACTGACCAGCCGCGCCATCGTCCTCGCCACCGGCGCCGCTCCGGCGATCCCCGACCTGGCCGGCCTCGACACGGTGCGCTGGGTCAACTCGGACACGGTCTGGTCGCTCGAAGCCCTGCCGGAACGTCTGCTGGTGCTGGGCGGCGGCCCGATCGGCTGCGAGTTGGCGCAAGCCTTCGCCGAGCTCGGCAGCCAGGTCACCGTGGTGGCCCGCTCCGGCCTGCTGGGCAAGGAAGACCCCGAGGTGATCGCCCAGGTCGAGCAAGGCCTGGCCGATGCCGGGGTGGCGTTGCGCACCGGCGCCGAGCCGCTGCGCTGCGAACGGGGCGACGGCGAACAGCGACTGGTGGTGCGCGACGCGACCGGCGAGACGGCGCTGCCGTTCGATGTCCTGCTTTGCGCCACCGGCCGCCAGGCCCGGGTGGCCGGCCTCAGCCTGGAAGCGCTGGGCATTCCCCTGACCCGGTCCGGCACGGTCGAGGTGAATGGCTATCTGCAAACCCGTCACCCGAGCATTTACGCCTGCGGCGATGTCGCCGGGCCGTACCAGTTCACCCACGCCGCGGCCCACCAGGCCGGGTATGCGGCGGTCAATGCCCTGTTCTCCGGCCTGCTCGGGCCGATCGGCCGCTTCAAGGCCGACGATCGGGTCATGCCCCGGGTCACCTTCACCCGTCCCGAAGTGGCGCGGGTCGGCCTCAACGAGACCGAGGCGCGCGCCCAGGGCGTGGCCTACGAAGTCACCCGCTACGACCTCGCCGACCTCGACCGGGCGCTGGCCGACGGCGCCGCGCACGGCTTTGTCAAGGTGCTCACCGCGCCCGGCCAGGACCGCCTCCTTGGCGTGACCATCGTCGGCGAACATGCCGGCGAAATGCTCGCCGAATTCACCCTGGCCATGAAGCATGGCCTTGGCCTCAACAAGATCCTCGCCACCGTGCATCCCTACCCGACCTGGAGCGAGGCCGCCAAATATGCCGCTGGCGCATGGAAACGCGCTCACGCGCCCCGGCGCCTTCTGGACTGGCTGGCGCGCTTCCACGCCTGGCGGCGCGGATAAGCCTCTGGAGCCCCCCATGCAATTCATCGACGACATTCCCTTGCCGGTACTGATCCTGTTTGCAGTATTGATGCTCGGCGCCCCGTTCGTGCCCGAACCCCACCTGGTGGAAAAGGCCCGCATGCTGGCTGCGGGCACACTGACCCGGCCGATCGACATCTTCGACGTATTCTGGCACCTGCTGCCGAGCGTGCTGCTGGTGGTACGGTTGGTGCGGATGCGGCGCGGCGGAGGGCATTGATCCTGAAGGAACCGCAGTTGACCGCTCTATTGTCATCGTAACGTCATGAACTTGAATGGTCTTTTTGCTTCGGCAGGGCTTGCCTGTCGGGTGAGCCCGCTACGCACCCGCCTTCGGGCGCGATCAACTGCGGTTGTATGCTGGGGAACCCCACCCGGCGGGTGAATGACGGCATGCGGCTCGTTGCCGCCGGTCTGGACAGGGGCGTGGCGGACGGCGGTTTGTATTACCTGAATCCGTGCTCCCCCAGACCGCCAACAACTCTTCGGGCCTGACGCATGAATTATGAGCGTTCGCCCTTCAGTTTTGCCTCCCCCTCCA
>CAZOZD010000279.1:0-3028 GCA_964584195.1 uncultured Burkholderiales bacterium | reverse complement strand
GGTCCAGCAGCTCCAGCATCTGGGCACGCAGACTGGCGTCCAGCGCGGTCGTGGGCTCGTCGGCGAGCAGCAGCTTGGGCCGGCTGGCCAGGGCCATGGCGATCATGGCGCGCTGGCGCTGGCCGCCGCTCAGCTGGTGCGGGTAGGCCTGGGCGCGGCGCTCGGGCTCGACATTGCGCTCGGGATCGGTGGCCTGCCGCGTGGGCGCGTGGTGGAAATCTACGGACCGGAGTCATCGGGCAAGACTACGCTCACGCTGTCGGTGATCGCGCAGATGCAGAAGCTGGGCGGTACGGCGGCCTTCATCGATGCGGAACACGCCCTTGACCCCCAGTACGCCCAGAAACTGGGGGTGAACGTGGGTGAACTGCTGATCTCGCAGCCGGACACCGGCGAGCAGGCCCTGGAAATCGCCGACATGCTGGTGCGCTCCAGCGCGGTGGACGTGATCGTCATCGACTCGGTGGCGGCGCTGACCCCCAAGGCGGAAATCGAGGGCGAGATGGGCGACTCCCACGTCGGCCTGCAGGCCCGCCTGATGAGCCAGGCACTGCGCAAGCTCACCGCCAACATCAAGCGAACCAACACCCTGGTGATCTTCATCAACCAGATCCGCATGAAGATCGGCGTGATGTTCGGCAACCCTGAAACCACTACCGGCGGCAACGCGCTGAAGTTCTATGCCTCGGTCCGCCTCGACATCCGCCGCATCGGCAGCATCAAGAAGGGGGATGAGGTGATCGGCTCGGAAACCCGGGTCAAGGTGGTCAAGAACAAGGTGTCCCCCCCGTTCAAGGAGGCCCTGTTCGACATCCTCTATGGCCAGGGCATTTCCCGCGAGGGCGAGATCATCGAACTCGGCGTGGCCCAGAAGCTGATCGACAAGTCCGGTGCATGGTATGCCTACCAAGGCGAGAAGATCGGCCAGGGCAAGGACAACGCGCGCGAGTTCCTCAAGGAGCATGCCGACATGGCGGCCGAGGTTGAGGCCCAGATCCGCCGCAATCTCGGCGTCAAGGGTGGTGCGGCGTCCGTCACGGAGGCGGCCTGAGCGAATCGCCCCCGCCGCGGACATTGCGGCAACGGGCGCTCGCGTGCCTGGCGCGCCGCGAACATGGCCGCGGCGAGCTGGCCCGCAAGCTGTACCCGCATGGCAAGCGTGAGGAGGTCGATGCCCTGCTTGATGAGCTCGAGCGCGCGGGCTGGCTTTCCGATGCGCGATATGCCGAGGCGCTGACACGGGCGCGGGCCGGGCGGCACGGTAGCCTGCGTCTGAAACAGGAGTTGCGCGACAAGGGCGTGGCCGACTCGGTCGCCGCCGCGTCACTGGCGTTGGCGCGCGCGAACGATCTGGTCGCGGCGCGCGAGGTCTGGCGCAAACGGTTCGGAGAGCCACCCGCCGACCGTGTCGCCTGGTCCAGGCAGATGCGTTTTCTGGTCAACCGGGGGTTCCCGGCCGACATTGCCCGGCGGGTGGTTGGCGGCGAGGGGGACGACGGTCTGGAGTAGGCGCGGCGGCATGCCCGCTCAGAGCCGGGTTCGCAAGGTGTCCGCGATTTCGGTGTCGCTCAGTTCGACCGGATTGGTCTTCATGCTGCTGCCCCGGCTGTTGGCCACCAGATGCGGGATTGCGTCGGTATCGACGCCGTACTGTCCAAGGTTGCCAAGATCGAGCGACTCGGTCCACGCCGCAAGAGTTTCGAGCAGGAGTGCGCGCGCAGAATCCTCGTCCAGATCGGGTCGTTTGCCCAGCACCCGTCCGACCCGGGCGTATTTCGCCTGGGCAGGGCTGTGCGGGGCGCGTTGCCTGAGTGCTTCCAGGTTGGTTCGGGTGGCCGCTTCCAGCAGCATCCCACAGGCCACGCCGTGCGGGATGGCGTGGAAAGCTCCCAGTGGCGCGGCCAGGCCATGCACAGAACCCAGCCCCACCTGGGCCAGGGTGATGCCTGACAACAGCGCGGCATAAGCCATGTTGTGCCGATGCCGGTCTAGATCACCCTCGCCGCGATGCCAGTCCAGCAAGGATTCTGCGATACGCGCCATCCCGTCCAGCGCCAGCGCGTCGGTAAACGGGTTGGCCCGTGTCGATACGTAGGACTCCATGAGCTGGGTCAATGCATCCATGCCATTGGCGGCGATGATCCGGGGCGGGCAGCTGGCCAGCAGGTCCGGATCGACGATGGCCCATTCGGCCACCAGTTTATCGTCGCGGAATGATTTCTTGAAACCATGCGGTCCCGAACGGCTGAGAACCGCGTTCCGGGTCGCCTCCGAACCGGTGCCCGCCGTGGTGGGTACGGCGATGAACGGTACCGCGGGGCCGCGATAGGGAAGTTCCGGCCCGACGCCTTCAAGGTGATCCAGCACCGAGTTGCCCGGGCGCAGCAATCCGGCGATCGCCTTGGCGGCATCCAGGGCGCTGCCCCCGCCGATGCCGATCACTGCATCGATCGCTGCCGTCCGATATAAAGCCACGGCCTCGTCGACCAGTTCCGGCGAAGGCTCCTCGGCCACGATCAGATGCTGCCAGCGCACCCCTGCCGAGCTCAGTTCCTCGCACAGGCGTGGCCAGTGCGAGCTGGAGGCGAACGAACTTGCCCCGCTGACGACGAGGGCGTGTGTGCCGAAGCTGCGTGCGATGGTGGCGATTCGGGCCCGTCGTCCGGCGCCGAACTCGATGCGTGGAAGGCGCGCGACAGTGAATGCATCACATGTGTTCAGGGGGTTCATGGCATGGGGTGTTGTCGAGGAAGCGTCAGAATAGCAAATCCGGCCGTGAGCGAAATTTTCACTTTTTTGTGCAGGGGTGTTGACAGGTGCAAATGGGTTCTCCATAATTCGGCCTCTCTGGTGCTGCGACGCGGTTCCGGAAACCACGGACGCGGGGTGGAGCAGTCTGGCAGCTCGTCGGGCTCATAACCCGAAGGTCACAGGTTCAAATCCTGTCCCCGCAACCAGTCAAGCTGGTTCCGTACTGTTCTTTAAAAATCAAATTCAGCCTTTAAGAGGTGTGGGCATTGTGTTTTGG
>CAZOZD010000278.1:0-3037 GCA_964584195.1 uncultured Burkholderiales bacterium | reverse complement strand
CCCGCACCAAGCATGGCGCCAACCGGCTCGCCGAACAGCTTGGCAAGGACGGCATCCCGGCCATGGCGATCCACGGCAACAAGAGCCAGGCGGCACGCACCCGCGCGCTGGGTGAATTCAAGAGCGGCAAACTGCAGGTGCTGGTGGCCACCGACATTGCCGCGCGCGGCATCGACATCAGCGAGCTGCCGCACGTGGTCAACTACGAGTTGCCCAACGTCGCCGAGGACTACGTCCACCGCATCGGCCGCACCGGCCGCGCCGGCAGCTCGGGCGAGGCGATCTCGCTGGTGTGCGTCGACGAGCTGGATTTCCTGAAAGGGATCGAACGACTCATCAAGCGCAGCCTGCCGCGCGAGGTGGTGCCCGGTTTCGAGCCGGACCCGAATGCCAAACCGCAACCGATCCAGCTGCGCAGCCCGGAGCATCGCGCCGGTCCGCGTCCGGATGGACGCCGGGGCGCATCGGCCGGGCGGGGTGCATCGAGCGCACGGGGAGGCGAAAAGACACGCGAGCCGGTCAAGGCCGTGTCACCGCGTCCCAAGGCCCGCCCCGGTGGCGAGGTGGGCGCGCGACCGCCGGCGCCGCATCGCAGCGGCGCCCGGCAGCGCTGAGCCTGAAGGGCGCAACGGGGCAATACCGGACAGTGAGGTGCAGCCCAGCCCTGGGGTCGCTCAGTGATCCTCGATACGGGTGAATGTGTCCTCGGCCAGCTCACCGGTGTCAGGATCCACCCAGCCGGCGATGCCGAGTTCCGCCTCGGCCTCCTCAAGGGTTTCGCCCGGTTCGTAGTTGCTGTCGGGGTCGTACTGCATGTCCGCAGCCGCCTCCATCAGGGTGGCGAACGGGCCATAGCACTCGCCGCTGCCCTGGTCGCGCCAGTAAAAGCCGTCGGGGCGTTCCTCGATCCGGGTGTGGTCGTAATCGGGAGGCGTTTCCGGGATGACCTGATTCATGCTCGTCTCCTCATCGCTGAAAGGGCCGGACCATTTCGACCGGCGGGATGGTTGCCGCTCATCGGGCCGGATGGCCGAGCGCGGCGATGAATTCATGGCGCAAGCGGCCGTCGTCGCGGAAACAGCCGGAGAACGCCTGGGTGACCACGCGTTCGTCGCCGCGCCGGTCCTCGCCCAGCAGCAGGCAGAGCTGCTCGGCCTCGATGACGCATGCAGCGCCGCGCGCCTGGCCGTGCCGGATCATGGCCTCGGCGATGTCGCGGGTCATCCATTCCTGATAGGTGAAGCGATGGCCGATCGCGTCGACCATGCGGGCGATGCGGCCGAATCCGTGCAGGCGTCCGCCCGGAATGTATGCGACATGGGCGACGCCGCGGAAGGGCACGAGATGATGCGGACATACGCCATGCACGGCGATGCCGCGCACCACCACCATGTCGTCGCGGGCATCCTCGAAGCCGTCGCCCAGCACCGTGCCGGGATCCATGGCATAGCCGCCGAGCAGGCGGCGTTCCCACAGCTCGCGCACCCGTTGCGCGGTGCGGCCGGTGTGCGCGTTGTCGGGGGCGATGCCGCAGGCGCGCAACAGGTCGCCGACCGCGCGTTCGAAGGCGGGGCCGTCGAATGGACCGACGCGGGCGATGCCGGGTTCATGGCCGGGCATCGGTGGCGGACAGGCGTGATCGCAGCAGTCGGTCATCGGGGAAGGGCGGCGGGCGTTGGCATGGGCTTTTGCCGACGATACCACAGTTGCTGGGCGCGGCGTTCCCCGGGCGCGCACGGCAGTGCGCCCGGGCGTGGGTAAAAAAAACCGGTCATGGCGCTTGAAACCGATGCCGTCATCCCAAACTAGGGTCCACTGCGACGTGCGTCAGGTCGAATCATGAAACCACCCATTCATTCGGTCTGGCGCGGAAAGTGTCAGAGTGTCTGACAGAGTGACCGGGTAAGGAGTCAAATACCGCGCTTGCTTCCGATGTCACCCGTCACCCGTCACGTGTCACTGCTTCACCCTGATTTTCGTTTTCAAGATTTCGCCAGGAGTGTGTGTCGATGAGCGAACAAACAAACCCGGGCCAGGAGCCCGTACAGGAAATCATTCCTGCGACCCGGGAGATGGATGCATCCACGCCGGCGCCGGGTGTCGAAACCGCCGGCGACGACCTGCAGGCCCTGCTCAAGCAGGCCGAGTCCCGCGCCGCCGAGCTGGAGGATGCCTGGCTGCGCGCCAAGGCCGAGACCGAGAACATGCGCCGGCGCGGCGCCGAGGAGGCGGAAAAGGCGCGCAAGTTTGCCCTGGAGCGTTTTTCAGGTGACCTTCTGGCGGTCAAGGACAGCCTTGAGGCGGCCCTGGCGGTGGACGCCGGCGCCACGCTGGAGAGCATCAAGAGCGGTGTCGAGCTGACCCTGAAGCAACTGGCCGGCGTGTTCGAGAGGCATGGCCTGGTCGAGGTCAATCCGCTCGATGCCCGCTTCGACCCCAATCTGCACCAGGCCATCGGCATGGTCGAGAATGAGGGCGAGGCGAACACGGTCGCCAGCGTGCTGCAGAAGGGCTATCTGCTCAACGACCGGGTGATCCGCCCGGCCCTGGTGATGGTCCGCAAGGGTGGCGCCGCGCCGGCCCCTTGAACTCACGCCCGCTCAACCACATATCGGATACAGCTTCCAATTCTTGCAAGGGATACTGAAATGGCAAAAATCATCGGCATCGACCTGGGCACCACCAACTCCTGTGTCGCCATCATGGAAGGTGGCAAGCCCAAGGTCATCGAGAACTCCGAGGGCGCGCGCACCACGCCCTCCATCATCGCCTACGCCGAGGACGGCGAGATCCTGGTCGGCGCACCCGCCAAGCGCCAGGCGGTGACCAACCCGAAGAACACCCTGTTCGCCATCAAGCGCCTGATCGGCCGCCGCTTCGAGGAAAAGGAGGTGCAGAAGGACATCGGCCTGATGCCCTTCAAGATCCTCAAGGCCGACAACGGCGATGCCTGGGTCGACGTACGCGACAAGAAGATCGCTCCGCCGCAGGTGTCCGCCGAGGTGCTGCGCAAGATGAAGAAGACCGCCGAGGACTA
>CAZOZD010000277.1:0-3053 GCA_964584195.1 uncultured Burkholderiales bacterium | reverse complement strand
AAATGGCGTTCGCGACGTTTGCCGGACAGGATTTCGTCGCCGATGATGATCAGACCGAATGGCATGGGCTCGAACCGGGTGGAGTGGGGCGCATAGAATGCATCCCCGGGCATTACAATTTCAACCCATGAGCGGGCTGGCCGCCGAATGGACGATCCGGGCTCAACCCAAGACCCCTGCAATACCCTGAATGGATACTCAAGACTCCGCCGAACCGAACGACGCTCCGGACCACCCCTGGCAGGCCGGCATCGCCCGCCAGCGCCAAGCGCTCAAGCAGCTGCTGTCCGCACCGCTTACCCGCATCGCCACGGTCTGCTCGCACCGCTGGGAGGACCGTGACGCGCTCGAATCCGCCCTGATCGAGGGCATGCGCAACCTGCACGGCTGCAAGTTTCTTTACGCCCTCGGCACCGATGCCATCCAGATCACCGGCACGGTGTCGCGCTCCGGCATCGTCGGCAGCGATTTCGGCCGCGATCGTTCGCGGCGTCCATACATGCGCGAAGTGGTTCCCAGCGACGGTTTCCTGCTCTCGCAGGCCTACATCAGCCAGCGCGCCAAGCGACCCTCGCTCACCGCCATCCAGCTGGTGCGGGGACCGCTGTGGCAAGTGCTCGGCTTCATCGGCGCCGATTTCGATCTGCGCGACCTGCCCATCTCCCGCGAGCTGTACGACGAACCACGGCAATGGCGCCAGATCCGCGGCGATCCGGCGATACGCGGCGCCGTATTCCACCAGACCCGCTCCGAAAGCGCCATGGATGCCCAGCTCGACACCGTGCTGTCGGTGCTCACCGAGCTGATGTGCGAGCACGGCGTCTACCACGTCATGCTGCATTTCTCCAGCAGCCGCGCCGTGATCTGGAGCATCGACGACCCATTGCGCTATCGCCTGCTCGATCTCGACGCGCTCACCGACCCGGACATCTGTCTCACCTACCCGACCCGGTCCTATCCCGCGGATGCGCTGGTCGGCAAGGCTCAGATCGGCGCCATTCTGGACAACCTGCGCGCATTGCGCTTCATGGACGAGATGTTCTACCTGCGTTCAGGCACACTGAACATCTTCAACGGCATCGTCGGCCTCACATTCTCCTGCGACGGCTCGCATTACGTACCGGCCGACGAATTCCTCGCCAAGGGGGTGGGGTTCTGGGTCAACGGTGGCCCGCCTTCCTGAAAGGCGGGGGATTCAGTACGGTTTGGCCTGTCGGTATTCGCCAATCACCTTGTCCAGGGCGGGTTTGGTTTTTGCGCGATCGCCACCCCCAGCCAGGTGGCGAGTGTGGTGACACCCGCAAAAAGCCGACACGGTCCAATGCAACCGTGCTGGCATGGAGCGCGTGTATGGATCAGCCGGCGATGCGTTCCCGCCACTGACGGGCGCGACGCAGCACCTCCCGGGTGTCGAGCGTGGTGAGTGCGCCGTCTTCGACCACCGCTTCGCCGGCCACCCATACATGGTTCACCTTTTCCCGACTGGCGCTGTAGACCAGTTGCGAGATAGGGTCGTAAAGCGGCTGGCAGTCGGGCCCGGACAGATCGACTGCGACCAGGTCGGCGGCCTTGCCGGCCTCGATTGAGCCGATCTCGGCCTCCAGGCCGAGGGCGCGGGCGCCGCCCAGGGTGGCCAGGGTGAGCGCGCGCGCGGCGGGCAGCGCGTCGGCCCGCCCCGATGTACCCTTGGCGAGCAGGGCCGCAAGCCGCATTTCTTCCCACAGGTCGAGGCGGTTGTTGCTGGCGGCGCCGTCGCTGCCCAGGCCAACCGACACCCCCTGGTCGAGCATGGCGGCGACCGGGGTCAGCCCGGCGGCCAGCTTGAGGTTCGAGCTGGGACAATGCGCGACATGGCTGCCGCAGCCGGCCAGCAGTGCGATTTCATCGGCGTTGAGGTGGACACCATGCACGGCGATGAACTGCGGCGTGATGAGCCCCAGGTGATGCAGGCGGGCGAGCGGTCGCACGCCATGCTGCTCGATGCCCTGACGGATCTCGTCCTCGGTCTCGTGCACGTGCATGTGGATCGGCAGATCGAGCTGGCCGGCGTAGGTGAGCACCTTTTCCAGGCTGCGGTCGCTGGTGGAGTAGGGCGCGTGCGGCGCCAGACAGGCCGAGAACAGTGGATGGTGGCGCCAGGCGTCGTACATCGCCAGGCCACGGTCCAGGTATGCATCCGCATCGGCGGCCCAGGCCGATGCAAAGTCGATGACGATGATCCCCGCGGCAATACGCTGATGCGCGGCAATGGCCGCCTCGACCGCCGCATCGGGGAAGAAGTACATGTCGTTGAAGCATGTGATGCCGCCCAGGAGCATCTCCACGCAGGCGAGCCGGGTGCCGTCGAGCACGAATTCCGGCGACGCCCAGCGCGCCTCGGCCGGCCAGATGTGCTCCTTGAGCCAGGCCATCAGCGGCCGGTCGTCGGCCAGGCCGCGTAACAGGGTCATGGCGGCATGGGTGTGCAGGTTGACGAGCCCGGGCAACAACGCATGCTCGGGCAGGCGCAGCACATGCCCGGCGGTGTAACGGCGGCCCGCTTCCTCGGTAGGCAGGACGGCGACGATACGACCGGCGCGGACCAGGACGCTGTGCCCTGCCAGGGCAATGCCTTCGGGCTCCACCGGGATTACCCAGCCGGCATCGATGCGCAGGTCGACGGCCTCAGGGGCCTGGCTGGGCGGGGTTTCATCCAGTTCGTTCATGTCGGCATGCTATGCGGCGAGCGCGGGCGAGGCAAGCGGGGAGGGGGTGTACGTGCTAGAATCCCGTGAATTTTCTGCCGTTCAACCCGCACTATAACGACGAGCCCATGGAATCGTTCGCCAAGGAAACCCTCCCCGTCAGCCTCGAAGAAGAGATGCGCCGCTCCTATCTCGATTACGCCATGAGCGTGATCGTCGGGCGGGCGCTGCCGGACGTGCGCGACGGCCTGAAGCCCGTGCATCGCCGCGTGCTCTTCGCCATGCATGAGCTGTCCAACGACTGGAACAAGGCCTACAAGAAATCGGCCCGTATCGTCGGTGACGTGATCGGTAAATACCACCCGCACG
>CAZOZD010000276.1:0-3064 GCA_964584195.1 uncultured Burkholderiales bacterium | reverse complement strand
CAAGCTGTTCGGTGTCCCCATGAGCCGCAGCGAGAGCTTCATCACAGATCTGTGGGGAGTGTTCCAGCAACTCGGCGACACGCATCTGCCCACCTTGGGCATGGGTGTGCTGGCCATCTTCATGCTCTGGGCGCTGAAAAAATACAAGCCGACCTGGCCGGGTGTATTGATCGCGGTGATCATCACCACCCTGCTGTCCTGGGCGACCGGTTTTGAGCGCAACCTGCCGGGGAACATGGACAAGGTCGCCGACACCGAGTTGCGCATGATGGTGAGCGGACTTTCCGAGGCAAGTACCTGGCTGGACGAGCTGAACACACAGAAGGCCGAGGAAACAGACAACCTCAATCAGGCGCACAAGAAGGAAGGCAAGCACGGCCCCACGGTGGCGGTGCTTGAATACCAGCTCAGCCTGACCCAGATTGCCATCGGTCAGGCCGAGGAGCGGGTCAAGCGAACCAAGAAACTGTTGCGCAGCCTGCCTGTGGTTCTGGCGGTCGATGATTCGGGCGAAACCGTGGGAATTTATCGCGCCTCGGCATTGCCGGCCGGCATGAAGACGGACGGCTACACCTATAGCATCCGCAAGGTGAAGGGGGACTCCTTCCAGCTGGTCGGTGGTGGCGAGGTGGTAGGCAGCATTCCCGAGGGCCTGCCGCCGCTTTCGATGCCGAACCTGGACTGGGCCGCAATCACCTCCCTGCTCTCGACCGCGCTGGTGATTGCCCTGGTCGGATTCATGGAGGCAATCTCGATCGCCAAAGCGCTCGCAGCCAAGCGCAAGCAGAAGGTGGATCACAACCAGGAACTGATCGGCCAGGGGCTGGCCAACCTCACGGCCGGATTCACCCAGGGCTTCCCGGTATCGGGCTCGTTCTCGCGCTCGGCGGTGAACTTCAATGCTGGCGCGGTGAGCGGCATGTCGGCGGTGTTTACGGCGCTGTTCGTGCTGCTCACCCTGCTGCTGCTGACACCACTGCTGTATCACCTGCCGCAGGCGGTGCTGGCCGCCATCATCATCATGGCGGTCGTGGGACTGATCAACTTCGAGGCCATCAAGCATGCCTGGCACACCAGCCGCCACGACGGTATCGCTGCCGCGCTGACCTTCGCCGCCACCATCCTGTTCGCGCCGCATCTGGACATGGGTATTCTGGTGGGCGCGGGCCTGGCCATCCTGTTGTTCCTGTACCGCACCATGACGCCGCGGGTGGCCACCCTCGGTCGTTTCCCCGACGGCACCTTGCGCGACATCAAGGTCAACCCGGACCTGCCCACCAGCCCGCACATCATCGCCATGCGCTTCGACGGCTCGCTGTACTTCGCCAACGTCGCTTATTTCGAGGACACCATCCTGGAGGCTGTGGCCAACAAGCCGAGTGCGAAATATCTGCTGGTGGTAGGCGACGCCATCAACCAGCTTGATGCCTCAGGCGAGGAGGTGGTGCACCATCTGGTCGAGCGCTTGCGCGAGACCGGCGTCGAACTGGTGTTTTCCGGCCTCAAGAAGCAGGTGCTGGACGTGATGCGCAACACCGGCCTGTTCGAGTTGATTGGCCAGAAGAACATCTTTGCCACGGAGGACCAGGCCATCGCCGCGATCTACGAGCGGCTCGGCGACGAGGCTGCCGGCGACCTGTTCTGCGAAGTGCCGGCACGCGCCTGATTTCGGGCGCGGGGCATGGCCAGCAGCGATGCGAGGGGCCGGACATGAACATCGTCCTGGCCAAGACCGTATTCCTGCTGGTCCTGTCCAACCTGTTCATGACCATCGCCTGGTATGCGCATCTCAAGCACCTGAATGACCGGCCGTGGTGGATCGCGGCGCTTGCGAGTTGGGGCGTGGCCTTGTTCGAATACATGCTGATGGTACCGGCCAATCGCATCGGCTACACCATGCTGACGCTGCCGCAGCTCAAGATCATGCAGGAGGTGATCACCCTGGCGGTGTTCGTTCCATTCGCGGTGTTGTACATGCACGAGCCGGTCAAGCTCGATTTTCTCTGGGCCGCGCTTTGTCTTCTCGGTGCGGTGTATTTCATCTTCCGCTCGGCCTGAACCGGATCGTGTCGGTGCCATAACCCGGCCGCGAAGGGTAGAATCCGCGTTTCGATTCATGTCCGGTAAACGACCATGTTCACGACCGACCACACCCTTGCCAATACCGACACCGAAATCTGGTCCGCGATCCAGGCCGAAGACCGTCGCCAGGAAGCCCACATCGAGCTGATCGCTTCGGAAAACTACACCAGCCCGGCGGTGATGGAGGCACAGGGTTCGGTGCTCACCAACAAATACGCCGAAGGCTATCCCGGCAAGCGCTATTACGGCGGTTGCGAGCATGTCGATGTGGTCGAGCAGCTGGCCATCGACCGGGTGAAGGCGCTGTTCGGCGCCGAGGCGGCCAACGTTCAGCCCAACTCCGGTTCACAGGCCAACCAGGCGGTACTGATGGCCTTCGTCAAGCCGGGTGAAACCATCATGGGCATGTCTCTTGCCGAAGGTGGCCACCTTACCCACGGCATGGCGCTCAACATGTCGGGCAAGTGGTTCAACGTCGTATCCTACGGTCTGAACGACCGGGAGGAGATCGATTACGAGGCCATGGAGGCCAAGGCCCGCGAGCACAAACCCCGCCTCATCATCGCCGGCGCCTCGGCCTACGCACTGCGCATCGACTTCGAGCGCTTCGCCAAAATCGCCAGGGAAGTCGGTGCAATCTTCATGGTGGACATGGCCCACTATGCCGGCCTGATCGCCGCCGGGCTCTATCCCAACCCGGTGCCCTTCGCCGACGTGGTGACATCCACCACCCACAAGACCCTGCGCGGGCCGCGTGGTGGCATCATCCTCATGAAGGCCGAACACGAAAAGGTCATCAACTCCGCCATCTTCCCCGGCCTGCAGGGTGGCCCCCTGATGCATGTCATCGCCGGCAAGGCGGTGGCGTTCAGGGAGGCGGCCTCCAGGGAATTCAAGCTGTACCAGGAACAGGTGATGGCCAACGCCCGGGTCATGTGCAAGGTGCTGGCCGAGCGCGGTCTGCGCATCGAGACACTCATCG
>CAZOZD010000275.1:0-3079 GCA_964584195.1 uncultured Burkholderiales bacterium | reverse complement strand
AGCCGCGCCCAGGCCCGATACCTCAGACTTTGAACGGTTCTGAAGCCTGGCTGCGGCCATTCACCTCCTTGAATGTTGCGCCACATGCAGGAGTTGGCCATCGCCACCCTCACCCTTCCCGATGGGGGAAGGGTGTCTGACTGACTGAATGAAGGGCCGCACCCTGCGGCCATGCCTCAAATTGGATCAACCCCGTATCTCCGACCAGGAGTTCGCCCAGCTTAAGCGCCTGCTGCACCAGGTGTCCGGCATCTCCCTGTCCGACAACAAGCAGCCGCTGGTGCTCGGCCGCCTGGCCAAGCGCCTGCGCGAAACCGGTCACAGTGATTTCACGCATTACCTGCGCGACATCGTCGGCGGCAACGAGTCCGAGCTGCGCATCATGGTGGACCTGCTCACCACCAACGAGACCTCGTTCTTCCGCGAGCCCAAGCATTTCAACCTGTTGCGCGACCTGGCCCGCAACCGCCCCAACCGCAATGCGCCATTCTCGGTGTGGAGCGCGGCCTGCTCCAGCGGCGAGGAGCCCTACACCATCGCCATGGTGCTGATGGACGCACTGGGCGAGGACAGCCCCTGGGACGTCCTCGCCACCGACATCAGCACCCGCATCCTGGCCCGCGCCCAGAGCGCGCATTACGCCATGGAACGGGCCAGCACCATCCCGCCCGAATTCCTGCGCAAGTTTTGCCTCAAGGGTGTGCGCCAGCAGGCCGGCACCTTCCTGATCGCCCCCGAGGTGCGCGACCGGGTGCGTTTCCGGCACCTCAACCTGATCGAACCCTTTCCCGACGCGATGGGGCCGTTTGATGTCATTTTCCTGCGCAACGTGATGATCTATTTCGACAACGACACGAAGAAGAAGATCGTCGAGGCCATGGCGCCCAAGCTGCGGCCGGGCGGCCATTTCCTGATCGGCCATTCCGAGACCCTGTCGGGCATCAGCACCGTATACGCCAACGTCAGCCCCAGCGTGTACCGCAAGACATGAAGCCATGAACGCGCCACCCGAATTCCTCGAAGTGTTCCTCAACCCCGGCGAGTTCTATTTCGGCGAGGGCAGCATCCGCATTTCCACCCTGCTCGGCTCATGCGTGTCCATCGTCCTGTGGCACCCCATCCGACGCCACGGTGGCATGTGCCACTACATGCTCGACTCGCGCGGCATCATCATGGGTGGTCTGGACGGCAAGTATGCCGACGAGGCCATGGAACTGTTCATGATCGAACTGAAAAAGCGCAAGACGCACCCTTCCGAATACACCGTGAAGATGTTCGGCGGCGGCAACATGTTTCCCAACCGCAAGAGCAATAATCCCGAGGAAGACATCGGCAACCGCAACATCGAGGCCGGCCATCACCTGATCAACCGCTATGGATTCAAGCTCGCCAACGAACACGTCGGCGGTTACGGCCACCGCCGCCTGATGCAGGACCTGTGGAATGGAGACGTATGGATGAAATTCACCGACAACAAGACAAGCTGCGCGGTAGCGTCGAAATGAGCCCGATGACGCGCATGGAGCATGGAGCATGCTGCATGAACAAGATCGGCGTACTGGTGGTGGACGACTCGGCCGTGGTCCGCCAGGTGGTCAAGCAGGCCCTCGACATGGACCCCTCGATCGAGGTGATCGGCACCGCATCCGACCCCATCTTCGCCATGCAGAAGATGCGTGAGCGCTGGCCGGACGTGATCGTGCTCGACATCGAGATGCCGCGCATGGACGGCATCACCTTCCTGAAGAAGATCATGGCCGAGCGCCCCACCCCGGTGGTGGTCTGTTCCAGCCTCACCACCAAAGGCGCGGAGACCACCATGCAGGCGCTGGAGGCCGGCGCCATGACCATCATCACCAAGCCCACCGCCAAGCTGAAGCAGTTCCTGGAAGATTCCTCCTCGCAACTGCTCGGCGCGGTGAAGGCCGCCGCCAAGGCCAACGTGAGCCGACTGGTGCCAAGCGCCGCGCTGCCCAAGGCGCGTCCCAGGCTGTCTGCGGATGCCGTCCTGGCCGCACCGGTCGGCGCCATGGCACAGACCACCGAGCGCATCATCGCCATCGGCACATCCACCGGCGGCACCCAGGCCCTGGAGGCGGTGCTCACCGCCCTGCCCCGCATCGTGCCCGGCATCGTCGTGGTCCAGCACATGCCGGAAAAATTCACCGCATCCTTTGCCGAACGCCTCGACAGCCTGTGCGAGGTCGAAGTGCGCGAGGCGCAGAACAACGACCGGGTGATGCCCGGTCGGGTGCTGATCGCCCCCGGCGGTCGTCACATGCTGCTCAAGCGCAGCGGCGCCCAGTACGTGGTCGAAGTGGTGGACGGCCCCCTGGTCAGCCGCCACAAACCCTCGGTCGATGTGCTGTTCCGCTCGGTGGCCAAGTTCGCCGGCAAGAACGCCACCGGCATCATCATGACCGGCATGGGCGACGATGGCGCCCACGGCATGAAGGAGATGTTCGACGCCGGCGCGCACACCATCGCCCAGGACGAAAAGAGCTGTGTGGTGTTCGGCATGCCCAAGGAAGCGATCAAGCTCGGTGGCGTCAAGGACGTGATGTCGCTCGACGCCATCCCCGAGGCCATCGTCGCCGCCGGCCGCGCCATGGGCTGGAAGAACGCGATGTGAACGTCGCGCACCCCACGAGGAGACCCTGATGTCCGAAGCCACCACGAGCCCGACGCCCGCCTGCCCCATCCACCAGCTGGTCGAATCGCTGGCCGAGATCACCCGCCAGCGCGGCCTGCTCGGCCTGGAGGACAGCCTGTTCGCCACCCTGCGCCTGATCTGGCCGGACAGTGAAGCCTGGATGGTGAAAACGCCCTGGGACAGCTACCCCACCCGCGACAACCTCATCGTCCACGGCGAACGCGCCACCCTGCCGGTCGACCTCGCCCTGGTCGGGATGCAGCTCAAGGGCCGCGAAACCCTCGAATCCCGCCAACAGGGCGGTCGCCATTACGTCAACGCACACGTCCCGCAACCCGACGAGGAGGAAGCCGAACTATTCATCCTCGCCACCCCGAACCCGCCCGACGAGACCGCCCTGCGCATGCTGTCCGCCCTTCTGCGCAT
>CAZOZD010000274.1:0-3088 GCA_964584195.1 uncultured Burkholderiales bacterium | reverse complement strand
TCTTCACCCCGGCGACGAGGTCCATCGCGCCCCCCATCCCCTTCACCATCTTGCCGGGGATCATCCAGTTCGCCAGGTCGCCGTTCTGCGCCACCTGCAGCGCGCCGAGGATCGAGAGGTCGATGTGGCCGCCGCGGATCATGCCGAAGCTCTGCGCGCTGTCGAAGAAGCTGCTGGTGGGAAGCTGCGTGATGGTCTGCTTGCCGGCATTGATCAGGTCCGGATCCTCCTCGCCCTCGTACGGGAAGGGGCCGAGGCCGAGCATGCCGTTCTCGGACTGCAGCTGCACATGCATCGTGGCGGGGACGTGGTTGGCCACCAGCGTCGGGATGCCGATGCCGAGGTTCACGTAGAATCCGTCCTGCAGTTCGCGCGCGGCGCGGGCCGCCATCTCGTCGCGGGTCCAGGGCATCGCGGTGCTTCCTCAGGCCGGGTTCAGTTTGCGGACGGTGCGCTGCTCGATCTGCTTCTCGTAGCCCTGCGGCAGACCGAGGATGCGTTTCACGAAGACGCCGGGGGTGTGGATGTCGTCGGCGTCGATCTCGCCCGGGCGCACCAGGTGTTCTACCTGCGCGACGGTGACGCGCGCGGCTGTGGCCATGATCGGGTTGAAGTTCCGCGCCGTCTTGCGGTAGCGCAGGTTGCCCTCTTGGTCGCCCATGAAGGCGTGGACGATGGCGAGATCGGCGAAGAGCGTACGTTCCATGATGTAGGGCACGCCGTCGAAGACCGCGGTCGGCTTGCCTTCGGCGACCGCCGTGTCGACGCCGGTGCGGGTGTAGAAGGCGGGGATGCCCGCGCCGCCCGAGCGGATGCGCTCGGCCAGCGTGCCCTGCGGGTTGAACTCGATCTCGAGTTCGCCGGCGAGGTACTGGCGCGCGAAGGTCGCGTTCTCGCCCACATAGGAGCTGATCATCTTCCGGATCTGCCGCGTCTCGAGCAGGATCCCGAGGCCCGCGCCGTCAATGCCCGCGTTGTTCGAGATCACCGTGAGGTCCTTCACGCCGCTTTCGCGGATCGCCTCAATGAGGGCGTTGGGCGTGCCGCAGAGGCCGAAGCCGCCGGCCATGATGGTCATGCCGTCCTTGAGCAGTCCGGCAAGCGCCGCTCGGGCGTCGGGATGGACTTTTCGCATGCGCCTCGGGACTTTCGTGCGGGTGGCCGGACGGCGGCTTTCTATGGGGCCGGCGCGCCGGTTGGAAGCGGCTTTCGCCGCATGGTTTCGCACCCTTGCGCGGGCTGGGGCCCGGGGCTATAGGGCGCGCCTTCCCAGCGGTGCGGGGCCATAGCTCAGTTGGGAGAGCGCTTGAATGGCATTCAAGAGGTCAGGGGTTCGACTCCCCTTGGCTCCACCAGCTTTTCCGCCGGTTTCCGAGTGATCGGGACCGGCGGTTTCGTTTCTGCGGCAACCAGGATGCGTCCAGGCCGCAGGCGGCGCACTGCGGGCCGCGGTGTCGGCCCGCTGGCGAGGCAAGGCCGACAGAGGGCCTGCGCGGCGCGCCGCACCAATCCGCCGGCGCCCCATCGGCCTGACAGGGAGGCGGCATTTCTGTCTGCACGAGCGACGAGCAAGCATTCATGCAGGCTGGGTTCGGGCGGGCACCGGGCCGCCCGCTGAGCGGCATGGCGACATCGCTTGGATGCGATCGAAGGGTCCGGCAGATGGGGAAAGGCGGTGTGGGATCGGGCCGATGGCCCGGCCCCGCGCCAGGCCGGCAGGAACCCATGACGGTGAAGGCCCATGATCTGGTCGGCCGCAGCCTCGCCGCCCATGGTGTCGGCACTGGCCTGTTTGTAGAAATCTGCACTTGATCTGACGGTCATCGACTTGGCGTGGCGGGTGTCCGCCAGGTCGAAGCTGTCAGGCGCTGCGCGTCATGCGGCCTCGCCGATATTCTGCTTTTCGCGTGCGATCGAGCGGCTGTCCAGGAAGGTCTGCATCGGGGTCTTTCCGAAGCACCAGCGCCCCTGGTGGGTTCGCACCTCGTTGTACTGCCGCATCCACTCGTCGAGGTCAGCCTGCAGTTCGTCGATGGAACGGTAGAGCTTCTTGCGGAACGCCACGCGGTAGAACTCGTCGAGCAGGGTCTTGTGGAACCTCTCGCAGATGCCGTTGGTCTGCGGGCTCTTGGTCTTCGTGCGCGTGTGATCGATGTCCTCGACCGCGAGGTAGAGCTCATACTCGTGCCGGTCGTGGGCACCGCAATATTCGGTGCCGCGGTCGGTCAGCACACGGTTGATGCGCAGCCCATGCTCATCAAAGAAGGGGATGACGCGGTCGTTCAGCAACTCGGCCGCGGTCAGCGCCGTCTTGCGGTCGTAGAGCTTGGCGAAGCCCACCTTCGAATAGGTGTCGATCGCGGTCTGCTGGTAGACCCGGCCCACGCCCTTGAGGGTGCCGACATAGAAGGTGTCCTGCGCGACGCAGTAGCCGGGATGCTCGCTCTCGAATTCGCCATGGGCCTCTTTGTCGGCCTTGGCTTTCTCCAGGGCCACCAGCTGGCTCTCAGTCAGCACGCCGCCCTCCTGGGCCACCTTCGCCTCGAGGGCCTTCAGCCGGAGCTTCATCGTGGCCAGGTCGTGCCGGAGCCAGATGTTGCGCACGCCGAAAGGTGAGATCTCGATGCCTTTCTGGCGCAATTCGTTGGCCACGCGGGCCTGGCCCCAAGCGGGCTGTTCGACGGCCATGGTGACGACGGCCGCCTCAACATCTGGCGCCACGCGGTTCTTGAGGTTGGGCTTGGCCTTGGTCATCTCGGCAAGCGCCAACTCGCCGCCGCGCTCATAGAGGTCGCGGAAGCGGTAGAAGCTGTCGCGGCTGTAGCCGAGCACGCGGCAGGCCTGGGTCACGTTGCCGAGCTGCTTGGCCAACTCGAGCAGTCCAACCTTGGCGCGGATCACCTTTCGTTCGGTCTGTGTCATGGGGCTCTCCCATCGGGCCGGCCGGGACGCTGCGCGACGCCTATGGCTCCGCGCCCCGGCCTCTCTCCCCGCCGATTACACCAACCGTCCGATCAAATTCAAACTTCTGCACGTCACGCCACGATCCGAGGCCTTGCCTGGCAGCAACGCCTCGATCTTCGCCCAC
>CAZOZD010000273.1:0-3100 GCA_964584195.1 uncultured Burkholderiales bacterium | reverse complement strand
TTGGCGTTCAGGGTGTCGAACACCGTCTCGATCAGGATCAGGTCGGCGCCGCCCTTCACCAGGCCGTCGGTGGCTTCATGGTAAGTGGCGACCAGGGCGTCCCAGGTGACATTTCTAAAACCGGGATCGTTGACGTCGGGCGAGATCGACAGGGTGCGCGAGGTCGGCCCGAGCACGCCGGCGACGAAGCGCGGCTTGTCCGGCGTGGAATGCCGGTCGGCGACTTCGCGGGCCAGCCGGGCGCCCTCGTAGTTGAGTTCGAACACCAGAGCTTCCATGCCGTAGTCGGCCATGGAGATGCTGTTGGCGTTGAAGGTATTGGTTTCCAGGATGTCGGCCCCGGCGGCCAGGTACTGGCCGTGGATTTCCTTGATGACCTCGGGCTTGGTGAGCAGCAGCAGGTCGTTGTTGCCCTTGAGGTCGCTGGGCCAGTCGGCAAAGCGCTGGCCGCGATAGTCGGCCTCGCCCAGACCGTAGCGCTGGATCATGGTGCCCATGGCGCCATCCAGGATCAGGATCCGGCGTTTGGCGAGGGCGAGGAGTTCGGCGGTGCGGTCGGACATTGGGAATCAAGGACTTGACGGGGGCGGGATTGTACCATCGCCGTACCCTGCCGCCGCCCGGGTCGCGGTCAGGATGCAAGTCTTCCTTTGGCGGCCGTTCGGGTTCCATTCTCCGGGTCAACCCGGATTTTCCATGAGGCGTCCTGACGGCCTGCAAATCCGCTCCGAAATCGCCTCGCCATCTTCTCGTGTCCTAATGGAAAATCCGGGTTCAACTGAGGTTTTCAGGATGATTGGTTAGAATGCTTGCCCGTGTGTACATTTCGTGACCGGCGCGCGGCGTCGTTCACCCAGGCTTCAGGATCCTTCGTGCTTACCGTATCCAATCTCACCATGCAGTTCGGGGCCAAGCCCCTGTTCGAAAACGTATCCGTCAAGTTCGGCGACGGCAATCGCTACGGCCTGATCGGCGCCAACGGTTGCGGCAAGTCGACCTTCATGAAGATCCTCTCCGGCGTGCTGGAGCCTTCCGCCGGCAACGTATCCAAGGACCCGCACGAGCGCATGGCCTATCTGCGCCAGGACCAGTTCGCCTATGAGGACATGCGCGTGCTCGATGTGGTGATGATGGGCCATGAGGAGATGTGGGCCTGCATGCAGGAGAAGGACGCCATCTACATGAACCCGGAGGCGACCGAGGACGACTACATGCGCGCCGCCGAACTGGAGACCAAGTTCGGCGAGCTGGGCGGCTATGACGCCGAGGCGCGTGCCGGCGAACTGCTGCTCGGCGTCGACATCCCGGTGGACAAGCACAACGGCCCGATGCGCGAGGTGGCCCCGGGCTGGAAGCTGCGTGTGCTGCTCTGCCAGGCCCTGTTCGCCAACCCCGACATCCTGCTGCTCGACGAGCCGACCAACAACCTCGACATCAACACCATCCGCTGGCTGGAAGACGTGCTCAACGAGCGTGACTCCACCATGATCATCATTTCCCACGACCGCCATTTCCTGAACCAGGTCTGCACCCACATGGCGGACCTCGATTACCAGACCCTGCGCGTATATCCCGGCAATTACGACGACTACATGGAGGCGTCCACCCTGGCGCGCGAACGCCAGCAGGCGGCCAACGCCAAGGCCAAGGAGCGGGTGGCGGAATTGCAGGAGTTCGTGCGCCGCTTCTCGGCCAACAAGTCCAAGGCCCGCCAGGCCACCAGCCGCCTGAAGCTGATCGACAAGATCAAGCCGGAAGACATCAAGCCTTCGTCGCGCCAGTATCCCTGGATCCGTTTCGAATACGACGACAAGGAAAGGCTGCATCGCCTCGCCTGCGAGGTGGAAGGGCTCGGCTTCGGCTACGCGCCGGACGTGCCGCTGATCCGCGATCTGAGCTTCAACGTCGCCGCCGGCGACAAGGTGGCCATCATCGGCGAGAACGGGGTGGGCAAGACCACCCTGTTGCGCCTGCTGATGGGCGAGCTGACGCCACGGGCGGGGCAGTTGAAGTGGGCCGAAAAGGCCCGGTTGGGGTATTTCGCCCAGGATCATGCCGCGGATTTCGCCGAAGACGTGCCGCTCACCGAATGGATCACCGGCTGGGTGCGCGCCGGCGGCTACGACGGCAACGATGTCGAGACCCTGATTCGCGGCACCCTCGGCCGCCTGCTGTTCTCGGGCGACGAGGTGAAGAAATCGGTGAAGGTGATCTCCGGCGGCGAGCAGGGCCGCATGCTGTTCGGCAAGCTGATGCTGCTGCGCACCAACGTGCTGCTCATGGACGAACCCACCAACCACCTCGACATGGAATCGATCGAGTCGCTCAATACCGCGCTCGACAAGTACACCGGCACCCTGGTGTTCGTGTCGCACGACCGCGAGTTCGTGTCCTCGCTGGCCAACAAGATCATCGAACTCAAGCTGGATGGCTCGCACGTGCTCTACGATGGCAGTTACGAGGAATACCTCGCCAGCCAGGGCCTGGGCTGAGCCTCGCGGTCCCTTCGCTTCGGAGTAGAGAACATGCCCACCATCCCGCGCCGAATCCTGCTGCCCCTGCTGGCCCTGGCCGCCCTCGCCGGCTGCGTGCACGACACCGCCAGCTACAGCCTGGACGAGGCGCAGAACCGGGTCATCCTCCTGCAGCGCAGCCAGGCCTGGCTGTGGGAGGATCATGCGAAGGTGGCAGTGCAGGTGTTCAGCAAACCGGAATGCGTCGGCGGCGGCGAAATCGAGGCGGTGCCGCTCACGGCCGAGATGGAGCTCTTCAGGCCGCCGGACATCTATGCCGAGCCCCTGCACATCCTGCACGTCGAGAACGACTACTGGGCGATCAGCACGCTCAGTTGCCGGATCCAGAAGTTTGCCGACACACCGGAGGACCTCGGTGTTCGGGTGGGCGTGTTCCGCCCGCAACAGGGTGTGCTGCGCTTCGAGCCCGATCCCCCCGGAGGCGGCTGAACCTTGACCGCCTCCCCGGCGGACCAGGCCGCGCTTCTCCCACTCATCGTCCGGGTTGCCCTCGACGCGCCCGTCGACAGCCTGTTCGACTACCTGGCACCCGGAGCCACGGCGGCCGACATCGGCCGCCGTGTCCG
>CAZOZD010000272.1:0-3104 GCA_964584195.1 uncultured Burkholderiales bacterium | reverse complement strand
GCTCTACGATATCGAACCCCGGCCGTCCGCAGCGCGGGCACCTGCTCAGGGCCAGGCAAGCCAGATCGTGGGCGGCGCGGCCGATCGCCGCCATCCGCGTGGGATTGACATGCGCGCGCATATCGCTTTCAAGATGCGCCGCCTCGTGTTGTGCAAGCACGACACGGACCGCCGCCTCCAGAGCCTCCGTCGTCATCAGGCCTTTGTACAGGCCGGTCAAGACATCCGGTTCCCCGTTGCGCACGCCCATCACGACGACGGCATGTGAGGGGAATCCGACGCTCTGGGCGAACGCCAGCGCGTCCGCCACGCTGCTGACAAGGCGGGATCCAGAGTTGGTCTCGGCGGTGAGATCTGCGCCGACGAGTTCGAGTCCGCCATCCCGGTCCATCAACACAACCAGCTCGCGCCCGCCGGCGATCCACGGCAGCCAGGGGTGGGGCCCGAAACTGCCTTCGCTGGCGAGCCCAAAGTCGGCTTCCGGTACGGCAGTCAGCGCCGCGCGGGCCTTCAGGCGCACAGTCTCGAGCTGTGTTCCCGGTCGAGGCACCTCCCGCGTAAAGGTGCCGAAACGATCGGTGTCGATCTCGTGGCACACCTTCACCCGAAGCCCAAGATGCTCCTCCAGGACAGGGGCAATCGCCCGTTCCTTGTGGTGCATCGTGGCCAGCACTGCGAGACGTCCTTCAAAATGAGAATTCATCCATAGGGCTCCGCGCACGGTTCGAGACATCACGGAGCATGTTGCCTCTGTGCAAGGTAGTCAGCAGCGGACCAAGAGCCTGCCGGTAGCCGGCCCGGCGGCGTGCGGGATTCCGTAGGTACGGGACCGGTCCCCACACCGGCACTCCATGCCGCCGCTGTATCCACTCCGCATTGTCCTGCTCAGACGGATCGCTCGCCGCCGTGACCTTCGTCAAGAGAACCGCGCGGACCGGAATGCGGCGCCTGGCGAGCGCCTCCAGCGACAAGCCGGTATGATTCAGCGTGCCCAGTCCGGCGTGCGCCACCAGGAGGACCGGGATATTCAAGGCCTCAATCAGGTCGATGATGTCGCGCCGCGCGTCGATGGGCACGAAGAGCCCGCCCGCGCCCTCGATGACCAGCGGGCGCCCATCATAATAGGAGCGGGCTAAGGCGAGGACGTGGGCGAACGACGGTGTTTCCCTCCGGCGCGCCGCGGCCACCCCCGGCGCCAGCGGCGCCCGATACCGATACGGGCACAGACGATCCAGGGGATCGTCGCATCGGGCCGCGGCTTTCAGGGCCAGCGCATCGGCAGGCCGGTGCCAACTCACACAGCCGCTCTCAAAGGGCTTCATCGCCGCCGGGCGGAGCCCCGCCTCCGCCAGCAGCGACAACACCGCGCAGGCGGTTTCGGTCTTGCCCACGCCGGTGTCGGTCCCGCTGATGAAGAGGCGGAATCCCTCAGCGCCTGTCCTTACCCGCTGCATCCCCATCTGGTCAGTCCGTCACCGCTCCCGTGCTGGCACTCGACACCTGCTTCGCGTACTTCGCCAGCACGCCGCGCATGTAGCGGGGCGTGGGCGGCCGCCACGCAGCGCGGCGGCGCATGAGTTCTTCATCAGGCACGTTGAGCCGCAGCAGGCGCCGGTCCGCGTCGATGGTTACGGAGTCCCCCTCGCACACCAGCGCGATCGTGCCGCCCACTGCCGCTTCAGGGGAGACATGCCCGACCACCATGCCGTAGGTGCCGCCGGAGAAGCGGCCGTCGGTGACCAGCCCGACGGAGTCACCCAGACCCTGGCCGACGAGAGCTGCAGTGGGCGAGAGCATCTCGCGCATGCCGGGGCCGCCCTTAGGGCCTTCATAGCGGATCACTACCACGTCGCCGGGCTGGATGCGGCGCGCAAGGATCGCCTCCATGCAGATCTCTTCTGAGTCAAACACACGCGCCGGGCCGGTGATCCGGGGAACTTTTACCCCGCTGGTCTTGGCCAATGCGCCTTCTTCTGCCAGGTTGCCTTTGAGGATGGCCAGATGGCCGTGTGGGTACAGAGGCTTGCTCCAAGGCCGGATGACCTCCTGATCGGCGCGAGGCTCCTCGGGCACGTCTCTCAGCACCTCGGCGATGGTGCGGCCGGTCACGGTCAGCGCCTCGCCGTGCAACAGGCCGTGGGCCAACAGCAGTTTCATGACCTGAGGAATGCCGCCCGCGCGGTGCAAATCCATTGCCACATAGCGTCCGGACGGTTTTAGATCGCACAGCACCGGCACGCGCCTGCTAAATGCCTCGAAATCATCGAGCGTCAGCCTCACCTGTGCGGCATGCGCGATGGCCGGCAGATGCAGGACGGCGTTCGTGGAGCCGCCCAGGGCCATCAAGACCGCCATGCCATTCTCGAACGCCCGGCGGGTGAGAATGTCGCGCGGCAGAATGTGTCGGCGGATGGCCTCGACCAGCACGGCGGCGGAGGCGGCCGCACTGTCGGCCTTTTCCTCATCTTCCGCCGCCATAGTGGAAGAGTACGGCAGGCTCATGCCCATGGCCTCGAACAGTGCCGCCATGGTGTTCGCCGTATACATCCCGCCGCAGGAGCCGACGCCGGGGCAGGCGTGGCGCTCGATTTCCCTTAATGCGTGTTCGTCGATGGTCTGCGCGCTGTACTGACCGACCGCTTCAAAGACACTCACGATGGTGAGATCGCGGTTTTGATAATGGCCCGGCTTGATCGTGCCGCCGTAGACGAAGACAGCGGGAATGTTCAGGCGCGCCATGGCGATCATCGCGCCTGGCATGTTCTTGTCGCAGCCGCCGAGGGCGAGCACGCCATCCATGCTCTGACCGTTGCAGACGGTTTCAATGGAGTCGGCAATCACTTCCCGGGAGACCAGCGAGTACTTCATGCCTTCCGTTCCCATGGCGATGCCGTCGGAGATCGTGATGACGCCGAAGACTTGCGGCATGGCGACGGCCGCCTTGAGCGCCTGCTCCGCACGGTTCGCCAACACCCCCAGCCCTGCGTTGCAGGGGGTAATCGTGCTGTGGCTATTGGCCACGCCCACGATCGGCTTTCCGAAGTCTCCATCGGAGAAGCCGACGGCTCTCAACAAGGCACGGTTGGGAGAGCGGTGGAACCCCT